>JANOEF010000570.1:0-8535 GCA_031413075.1 Acidobacteriota bacterium
AGCTCACACAAATGACAGGTGAGGAAGGGTGGCTCTGCCCCCGCTCAAGTCAGGCAACACTCAACTCTCACAAGAATTACTCGTTTTTCGCCTGAAAAGTCACACTTTTAATTACACCCCGCCAACAGATGAAGAAATCCGGCCAGACCGCATAAATTATCTGATGGAGAAGCATAAATAATGCGTGTTTTGCTTGATACAAATATAGTTTTGGATTTTGTACTTGAAAGAAACCCGTTTTTTATTGAGGCAAATGAAATTTTTTTGAAGTTACAGAATGCCGAATTCCTCGGATACATTTCGCCGATTACCCCAATAAATGTCTTTTATACAACCCGGAAAGAAAGAGGAAAAGACATTGCGTTGATGGCGACCGAAGAACTTTTGAAACTCGCTGAAATTGCCGAAACCAACCAAAAAACTTTTCAAACCGCTCTTTTGCTTAATTTCAAAGATTATCAAGATGCAGTTCAATGCGCTTGTTCGGTGGCAGAGAACTTAGATGCACTCATCACTCGAAATGTGAAAGATTTTGCTAATTCATCGGTGAAAGTTTATTCGCCAGTCGAGTTTTTGCAACTGCTCAACCTACCGAAAATATCATCATAAAATCAAAAAATGACAAGCCCCGAATCCCTCCGCGACTTGTCATCCGTAAATTTCCGACTAAGGTAAAAAGCAAAGATTTAGTGATTTTGAAAATCCCTTAATTTTGCCTTTTGCCTCATTACTTTTGTCTTACTTACCACCCATCATTTGTTTGAATGCCATTGAAGCAATATCGTCCATCGCCGAGCCGTCTTTATCAGAATCGAGCATTCCCGAAATCATATCCATCATCGGATTGCCCGAAGATGCTGGTTGTTGTTGTTGACCGCCGCCGAGCAGACCACCGAGTAATCCGCCGAGTCCACCGGCATCAACTCCCTGGGTTTGTTTTTGTTTGCCAAGATAGCCCATTACGATCGGAGCCAGCATCATCAAAATTTGGGCGACTTGTCCCATTCCGAGACCGGTCTGTTGGCTCACTTGTTGAGCTACTTGTCCCTGGTTGTTTCCCAGAATATGTCCCAGGATTCCGCCGGCATTAAGTTGCGGTGGCGGAGCGGCGGCTTGTTCCTGTTGCCCAAAAATCATACTACCCAATCCGCCCAGGTTATCTAAAATCCCGCCGTCATGTTGATCGAGAGCATTATTGAGGCTCTCGGCGCCTTCGGGTGTCGAAGCGTTTCGTGAAAGTCCGCCTAAGATGGCCGGCAGGGCCATTTGAATGGCGCTATTAACCAAACTCGGTTCGGCACCGACGTTGCCGCTAATTTCCTGCAAGGCTGCATCGCCTTGTTCCTGTCCTAACAGTTGATCTAATCCAAACATTTTTATCTCCTCTTTACTAGTTTATCCTATTATTTTAGGGGACTTTGCAAATAGTAGCAAACATTTTTTAGTTGTAAAACGTAGAATTGACAGAAAAGTGAAAAAGTGAAAAAGTGAAAGGGTGAAAATGTTTGGTTGAACTCTAAATAATCGTTCCTATTTTTAATGAAAACCGCTCTAATAATAAAACAACCGAAACAAACAGGCTTAAATTTTTCACTTTTAACCTTTTTCATTTTGTCATTTTTTACCTTTTTCCCCCTGCTTTTTTCCGCTTGCAATTATTTTGAAGAAAAAAAAATCAACCACCTTAAAGTTCAGACTTTTGCCGGAATTAAACGCGAATTTACCGAGCCGTTCGGCCTTGCTCTTGATAAAAATGGAACGCTTTTCGTTTCAGACGGTGAACAGGGGAAAATTCTTCGAGTTGCAATGGATGGAACAGTCGAAACGGTGACCGATAAACTCCAAACTCCCTCGGCTATCGCTTTTGATAAAGATGGTTTTTTAATTGTGGCTGATTCGGGAGCTTCCGTTATCAAACGAGTAAATACAGTCAATGGAGAAGTTACGATTCTAGCCGGAACCGAAAATAAAAAGGGTTTCGCTGATGGAGAAGCCGCCCAGGCACTTTTTCAGGCACCGATCGGAATAGCTGTTGCCGAAGATGGCAAAATTTACGTGGCCGATACTTATAATGATAGAATCCGGCTTGTCCACAACGGGCAAGTTTCAACCATCGCCGGCAGTGAAAAAGGTTTTGCCGATGGCGTCGGAACCGAAACAAAATTTGATACTCCGTGCGGCTTGACGATTTGGAATGACGGAAGCCTGTTGGTCGCAGATACCGGCAATCGTCGGTTGCGAAGAATTGAACCAAACGGAAATGTCACAACTCTCGCCGGAAATGGGCAACCGGAATGGGTCGACGGTTTCCCGCTTCAGGCCAAATTGGTTGAACCGACGGCAATCGCGGTTGATAAATTCGGGGCAATTTATCTGACCGACGGCAACTCGATACGCGTCATCGGCAAACGATTTTTCACGTATCTCGAAACGATTTCAAACAACCGCCGGGGTGTCGTGGATGGCTCGATAAAACAGGCTAAGTTTAATCGTCCAAGCGGATTAGCCTTTGATAAAAGCGGGAATTTATTTGTCGCGGATAGTGACAATCAACTAGTCCGGGTTCTCACCAGCGAGAACATAGGTAAAACAATCAGTAAACAAGAAATCACCAGACTACGTTATAGAGCACAAGAATTTCGCGAGTTGCAACCGCCTCGCTGGACGTTTAATCCGCCCGCTGCCAGGCGCGACATCGCCGGAACTTTAGGCGAAATTCGCGGAGAAATGGTCGAAGACAAAGAAACCTGGTTTCATAACGGCCTAGATATTGCCGGGGGCTATGGAGAAAAGGCTTATTTCATCCGCTCCGAAAAAGTTTTAGAACCGATCGCCACCGAAAATTTCGGAAGTTTGCGCGAACTTCTGCGGATGCCAACCATCGGCTATGTTCATTTGCGACTCGGACGCGACAAAGACGATCAACAGTTCGAAGACACTCGTTTTCAATTTGATCAAAGTGAGGGTAAACTTTCATCCGTTCGCCTTCCGCGCGGAACAAAATTTGAGGCCGGAGAGCCCATAGGAACTCTTAATTCATTCAATCATGTGCATCTCATTGCCGGGCGGAGCGGTGCGGAAATGAATGCTCTGGATGCGCTTTCATTTCCGAATATTGAAGATAAAGTTGCACCCTTGATTGAGAAAGTTACATTCTTTGACGAAACCTGGTTGCCGATTATAAACGAAAAATCTAATAAACCTATCAAATTAAGTGGTAAAATTCGGATCGTGGCCAGAGTCTTTGACCAGATGAACGGAAACGCATCCCGCCGCAGATTGGGCGTTTATCGGCTCGGCTATCAATTATTGAAAGCTGACAAAACTCCTCTTTTTGAGCCGAAATGGACGATTTCTTTTGAAACTATGCCGGAAATGGAATGGGTCAATTTTGTCTATGCTCAAGGGAGCCAATCAGGATATACTCCCGAAACAATTTTTAATTACATAGTCACCAATGAATTAACAACCGATGCGGCCCGGGAAAACCTTTTGGATTTGAATAAATTCGATGGCGGAAATTACATTTTACAGGTGTTTGCCGCAGATTTTTTTGGAAATATAACATCAACGGATATAAATTTTGAACTCGTCAAATAAAAGTAGAAAATATATGAAAAGTAAGTTTTTATGCTTGATTTTAATACTCGGAATTTCGTTCATGGCTCCGGCCACCGAGCCAACAGTAATTCCTGTGACCCCGCCTGCACCTCAGTTTACCGATGCTGAAAGGCAAGCTGAACTTGCCCGCCGGCGGACGGCTGTCTTAAACGAAATGTCACCGAACAGTATGCTGATTATCTGGAGCGCAACGCCGCGCAATTATGCCGGAGATGTTGATTTTATGTATCGGCAGGAAAATAATCACTATTATTTAAGCAGTTTACGGCAAAAAAATTCAACTCTGGTTTTATTCAAAACCGCGACGGGTTCAAAGGAGTATTTGTTTTTGCCGAATCGTAATCCTCAATTTGAAACCTGGAACGGTAAAATGTATTCAAACCAGGAAGCAACCCGGCTTTCCGGGATCAAAACCATTTTTGACGCGGTTGAACTTGAATCCTTTTTACAGTCACTCAAAACCAAAAAACCATTCCTGTCAAAGAGCGGACTCGAAATTTCCCACAAAATAGAAAACCTTTATCTTTTGCTGCCTGACAGCGAATTTGACGCCGAGGGGTTAGCCGAATTTAATAAGGAATGGGATTTTTCTAAATCTCTGGTAATTCCTCCAAAGCCGGCTAAAACACCAATTAAAACCACCCGGTCGTCAAAGAAATTGCCGACCAATCAAATAATCGAAGCACCGAAAACAGTTTATAACCTGCTCAATGCCCGACCTATTTTTGATGAACTGCGATTAGTCAAATCGCCTTATGAAATAAAAATATTACAGCACGCCGTTGACATCAGTAGCGAAGCCCAGATGCGGGTAATGGGAATCGTCGGCCGCGCCAAATGGGAATACGAAGTTCAAGCCGAGGTTGAATATACTTTTCGCCGTCGAAATGCTGATTATTGGGGTTATCCTTCGATCGTCGGATGCGGTCCGAACGCGACGACCCTGCATTACGAAGAATCACAAAGCCAGATCAAACCGGGTGAATTATTGCTGATGGATGTCGGCGCGGAATATGACCATTATACAGCAGACGTCACCCGAACCTTTCCCGTCAACGGCAAATTCACCAAAGCACAAGCCGACATTTATCAGATTGTCTATGATGCTCAGGAAGCGGCCGCGAAAACTATTAAACCCGGTTCTACCGTCGAGGACGCCAGTCAGGCTGCGACTCAAGTTATAATCGAAGGACTATTCAAACTTGGTTTGATCACCGACAAAAATTCTGACCAATATCGAATCTGGTATATGCACGGTTGGGGACACTGGTTGGGAATGAATGTTCATGATGTAGGAAACTACGCCACTCCCTTCAAACCGGGAATGGTCATGACGAACGAGCCGGGGATTTATATCCGCGAAGATGCCCTTGATTATTTACCGGACAATTCTGCAAATCGTGATTTTATAGCCAAAGTCCGACCTGTTTTTGAACGCTACAAAAATATTGGCGTCCGTATCGAGGACGATATGTTGGTCACCGAAACCGGGGTGGAATGGATGACCAAAGCAATTCCGAGAGAAATAAAACAAGTCGAAAATTTTATGCAAAAAGCCGCTTACGAATTACGACAGAATAATTGAGAATACAGAATAATTGAGAATTACGAATTACGAGTTACGAATTACGACAGAATAATTGAGAATTACGAATTACGAATTACGACAGAATAATTGAGAATTACGAATTAGGAGTTACGCATTTCGAGTTGAATTAAAAAACATTCGTAATTCGTAATTCGTAATTAACTAACTACTCGTAGCTTAAAGCCTCAACCGCATCCAAACGGGCGGCCCGCATGGCCGGATATAGTCCGCCAAGAGCGCCACCGATGAGTCCGACAATGACCGTGACGCCGATGACCCCGAGGCTTAATTCCACCACAATAGTTATGACCTGCATCAGCAAAAAGCGCAAGACGATGGTCAGAACGACTCCGGTCAAAATACCGAACAGACTGATTAACAAAGCCTCTTGAGTAATAATCCAGGCTATTTTACCGTTCGGCATTCCTAATGATTTGAGAATACCGATTTGCCGGGTTCTTTCGGTGACGGTCGTGTACATCGTCAATAATATGACCAATGAGCTGATAATGGCAGCTACCCCGATAATGACATTGATAAAAACATTGAGAGCCGGTATCGAATTCAAATATAGTTCTTCGAGATCTTTGGTGCGAATCAGCTGATTATCAGGAAACACCTTCAAAATATTCTCGCCAACCTGTTCGGTTTCGTAACCTTTCTTTATTTTAACCAGGATTGCCGAGACGCGATTTAGCTGGTCAGATGAACTGTCCTCGCCAACTACTGATTTTTGCATCCGGGACAAGGACATCTTGATCCGGGGCCCGCCCGCCGGTTCGTAAATGCCGACAATCGTAAAATCTCGTTCCCAAAAATTGATGCTATCGCCAATCTTATATTTGTTTTGTTTTTTGAACGCAGTGTCAATAATCACTTCATCACCCGTTTCAGTAAATTGACGCCCTTCGACTATGCCGAGTCCGGTCAGCTGTGAATATTCTTCAAAATTAATGCCGTCTATTGTTCGGGTCCCCTGCGCTGTCTGCGCTGTCACTGAAATCTGCCCGAGTGGGACAGCAGTTTCGACTCCCTCAATGGTTTTGAGCTTTGCCACTGCCGAGACTGGCAGTTGAAATCCGTCTTTCCCACCAAAACAATTCATTCCCGAAGCGCAAAAAAATAATTCCGCCCCCACATTTCCTTCCCGTTTTCCCTGCTCACGCAAACTTCCGTTCGCTAATCCATAGGTAAAAACAATCAATAAAACACCGATGGCAATGCCCAAGACGCTCACTACTGTGCGAGCCGGGCGATGTAACATATTTGAAAAAACTAAATTATCCATTTTTGAAAATTACGAATTACGAATTACCAATTACGAATTACGAATTACGAATTACGAATTACGAATTACCAATTACGAATTACGAATTACGAATTACGAATTACCAATTACCAATTACCAATTACCAATTACCAATTACCAATTACCAATTACTTTTCATTCGTAATTGATAATTCGTAATTCGTAATTTATCTACTGCGGCTTAGTTTCCACTGCGGTATTGGTATTGGCACTGGCAGTTTGAACTTGCTTATTCTTTTCGGCTTCCAGCTCTTCGGCCGTTTTCCAGCCGGCTCGTTTGAGCAAATCAATTGCGTAACGAATCGGAATTGCCATATTAGCCGCCGTGCTTTCGGTAAAAACACCAAAATTTACCCCAATGACTTTACCAGATTGCCCAAAAAGGGGCGCGCCGGAACCGCCTTCAGCTGTTTTCGCGTCGTGAACAATTCGGCGTGGGTCAAGATCGGTGATGGCTCCCGGTGTTGTCAGGGGCGTTATTTTTTTTGATTGGGCCAAATAATTCAATAGATTCTGCCGGGAATTCCCAAATCGCGAATTTAGTGATTTGGCCTCTTCATCATCGAGCATGGCTACTAATCTATCCGGCCCGCTCGGATAGCCGATCGTCACTACTGTTTTACCAATCGCCACTGCATCATCAGAACTATCAAGGGGCAAAACCGGAATCTCAGGTGAAACCAGAATTGGGTCAATGGTTGCAATACCTAAATCTTCGCGCCCGGCAACCTGTTGAGTTTTAAGTTGAAATGATTGCGGAAAGTTAGGAAAATAGACGACCAACCGTTTAATTCGCGGCCTTCCGTTTGATTGTTTCATCAGTTGCTTGATCATATCGTCTTCTTCCCACGGCTGTAAAACGTGCCGGTTAGTGACGATAAAGCCGCCGCCCACATGAAAACCCGTCCCGATAAAATCATATTCGACCGGGGAACCGCTCCCGTCGGTGGTTAATCCGGTCGGAGGCGGTTTTTCGTTGATTCCTTCCTCGCTAAAGGTCGGAGCAGGTTCATACGGGTCAGGTTGAAAAGCGGTCGGATCCGGATACCTCAGCGTTTTGCCGTTGCGACGATCAACCAAATCGTAAACTCCGACCACCAGACACACCCCATTACCATACTCAACCCGTAAATTAGGAGCCAGTGAGACAGTTTTAATAATGTCTTTATTGCTTTTATCCAAATTAGTTATCTGTTCATTGGTTTGAGTCAATTGTTGTTCGAGTTTTTTAATCGTCTCGTTTTGCTGTTGCGACTGCTCCCGATTTTGCCTCAGTTCCTGATAAAAGCCGTAACCCAGATAAAAAATTCCGCTCAGAATGCCGACGGTAATGGTCAAGAGTATCAGTTTGGTGGTCCAACTGATTTCCCGCATCAGCTCCCGGACAAATTCGCGCAAAAAGGCTTTGGCTTCGTCACGTTTGGGTGAGGTCGCGGATTCAATGGCGGCTTCTTCGATAAATTGAGCAACGTGAGTTTGTTCGCGATTGGTCGTGATGAGCGAAGATTTTGAAGTCAGAGCAAAGAAAGAAAAAACGATGTCCGTATCAACCAGAGAAATAACATCGCTGTCTTCAACTGATTGAAAACGTTGAACCGGTTCGCCGTTAATTAAAAATTTAAGATTTTCGTTAAATCTGGCAATCCGGTAGATATTATCTTCTTGTTTTAATTCAAACCAGTTGCCTTCGACATTGACTTTGTTAGTGCGGATTTGGAGGTCACTGGTTTGGCTGGAACCAATGCGGATGCGTTCTTCCGAAAATAATTCGGTCCGCTTTTCCTTCCCAACCTCGACGTGGATGATAATGCCGCTTGCCATAAAAACAGTTCAGAGTTTTAGAATTCCGAGTTCAAAGGTTTGATGCCAAACTCTGACTTTGGACTTCCAACAGAAAAAATATGATAGCATAAATTTAATGAAATTTATCGAAGACCGCGAACAACTCGAAAAACTGGGTGCAATTAAAAGTGTGACTCAGCCTGAGAAAAGCGGGCGTAGAACAACCCTTCCCGAC
>JANOEF010000571.1:0-12109 GCA_031413075.1 Acidobacteriota bacterium
TCGCAAAGCTACGCTACTCAGCCCGATATTGACCGATATGAACGATTTAACCAGGAACTGTTTGATCTTGTTTTAGATAAATATGACGGCTCTTTAAAAGGAGAACACAGCACCGGGCGAGCAGTTTCAGCTTTTGTCGAAAAAGAGTGGGGAACTGACGCCTATCAAATTATGAAACGTCTCAAAAACCTCATTGACCCTCATAATTTACTCAATCCCGGGATTATTATTACCGAAGATTCGCGGATGCATGTTCATAATTTGAAGGTCATGCCAATCGTCGAAGAAGAGATAGATAGCTGTATCGAATGCGGTTTTTGCGAAACAGTCTGCCCCAGCCGCGATTTAACGCTGACGCCTCGCCGCCGGATCGGCATTCGTCGGGCGATCAAGCGTCTGGAAACTGCCGGTGATTTTGCTACCCAAAACGCTCTCTTAAAAGACTACAAATTCGATGGGCTCGAAACCTGCGCGACTGACGGAATGTGTGCGACGACCTGTCCGGTCGGCATTAATACGGGTGATTTGGTTAAACGTCTGCGTGCCGAAAACCATTCCGCTTTTCAAAACAATTTCGCACTCAGAATTGCCAAAAATTTTAGCTTTTTGGAACGCTCAACCCGTTTTGTGCTTAAAACAGGTTTTGCCCTGAATCGCGTTTTAGGTAAAAATTTTATGCGAAATCTGACCGCTTTCAGCAAAAAATTTGTGTCTTCGATTCCTCTGTGGTCAAATTTCATCGGTCAACCGCCGAAGATTCGACTAACTTCGGAAACTGATGCGGATGTCATTTATTTTACCAGCTGCATTTCGCGGATGATGGGCGGCGAAATTATTGAACGATTCCTGTCCGTCTGCCAAAAAGCGAAAATCAAAGTCTCGACGCTCGGCAATTCGAGCGGCACCTGTTGCGGGCAGGTTTTTTCTTCCAAAGGTTTTGTTGATGCCTCTCGTTTCACGGCAAATCAGACGGTTGAGAATCTTTGGAATAGTTCTGCAAATGGCAACATTCCGATTGTTTTAGATGTGACCAGCTGCACTCAGACTTTGAAAGCGTGCCGAAATTATTTGACTGATGAAAACAAAACCCGTTTCGATCAATTAACCATCTTAGATCTGATAGAATTTGCCGCCGATGACGTTTTGCCTAAACTCACGATCTCAAACCCAAAGGAACACATTGTTTTTCATCCGGTTTGTTCAGTCACCAAACTTGGGTTAATTCCGAAACTTCAACAAATCGGCAAAAAATGTGCAACCCGCGCTGACATTCCTGTTTTTGCCAACTGCTGCGGGATGGCCGGCGATCGTGGTTTCTACTATCCAGCGTTAACTCTCGCGGCTACTAAAAATGAAGCTGGCGAAGTTAATCAAACAAAATACGACGGTTTTTATTCAAGCGGAAAGACCTGCGAAATTGCGATGTCAGAAGCCACCGGCGAGAATTATGAATCAATCTTGAAATTACTGGATGAGGTTTCCGCCGATTAAAGATTCCTGGTCAAAAATTGTTCAAGCAACTCTTCCAAACCGACTTTCGCCGCAAAAAGGTTCGTTCCGTGTCCGCCTTTTGCGTAAATTTGAACTTCGCAATTTTGGTTTGGAACTGATTCCTTGAGCTTTTTGACGGTTTCAGCAGAATTCTGATCATCATCAGCGGCAACCAGCAAAAGCGGACGATTGCCATAATTTTTGACCGCAGCTTCGATTGGCAGATTGCCAAAATAATTTATTCCCGGCGAAAGCAGCACAACCGCTTTAATCTTTGGATTTTCTGCCCCGTAAATCATTGCCAAACTGCTTCCGTAAGATGCACCGACAATTCCAATTCGGTTCGGGTCAACATTTTTCTGTTTTGCTAAAAAGCTGAAAGCGTTATTAACGTCCACCTGCATTGCTTTCACCGTTTCATCCGTCCGCGAAGGTGAAATAATACTACCGTCAGCAGTTTTCACCGATTCGCCAAAACCGCGTCCGTCTATCGCCAACACGCCGAAACCTTGTTTCTGCAATTTTTTCGCAAATACATCGTAAGATTTTCGCGTGCTTTGCCATTGATGAAGCAGCAAAACTGCGGGTGAATTAGGTTTCGGCGATTCGTAAAATGTGCCGATAATTTCGGCTTTATCGGCGGATGTAAATTTTATAGTTTGCAGTGGTGGAATTTGTGAAGGTAATTGAATTGATGAGTTAGAAACGGTTGAGTTTGTTTTGTTTGAGGAGTTGGAAACAGTTTGATTTTGACAGGCGAAAGTCAAAAAAATCAATAGAAAGACGAATATTATTTTTGTGCAAAAATAAACTCTCATAACTTGTTAACAATACACTTCGGCGAGATCGATTTTTTGAATCTCAAAACTCATCCTTTGATAGACAAATTTTTATTGGATAAACCTTTTGGGCGAAAGATTCGATGTATCAAAACAACGTTGATTAATGCAAAAAACATATACATAATCGTAAAAAGTTCTAAGCCTGCACCATGAATCAATGCCCAAATATAAATAAATCCAATTAAACTCCAGGGAAGTGTCAGTACAGTTAACGCTAGCCACCAATTGGAATTCAAACTCCCTTGATAATCAAATGATCCAATTATACAAATAACCACGAATACCAAGTAAATCAAAGGAAAAATGTATTGTTTTTTGAATAAGTCTTTCATCCCAGCTATTCATATAATTATGAAAAAACCTCAATCACCTTGCTCACTGCATCAGCTAATTTATCAACTTCTTCTTTCGTATTATAAAAAGCAAAACTTGCCCGGGCGGTCGCGGGAATATTGAAAAATTGCATAATCGGTTGGGCGCAGTGATGTCCGGCGCGAACGGCGATGCCTTCCTGGTCGAGAATGGTGCCGATGTCGTGCGGGTGAATTTCGTCAATGGTGAACGAAATGACCGATGCTTTGTCTCCCGCCGTGCCGATTATTCGGACGCCTTCGATGGCCGAAAGTTTTTTGGTGGCATATTCCAGGAGTTCGTTTTCGTATTCAGCGATATTTTCCATCCCGATTTCGTTCAGATAATCAATCGCGGCACCGATCGCAATACTGGTCGCAATAGCCGGAGTTCCGGCTTCAAACTTTTCGGGTAAACCGGCAAACGTCGTCTTTTCAAAAGTTACGGTACGAATCATCGAACCGCCGGTTTGATAGGGCGGCATTTTTTCCAAAAGTTCTTTTTTGCCGTAAAGCACCCCGCTCCCCGAAAGGGCAAACATTTTATGCCCCGAAAAGGTCAGAAAATCGCAGTCTAAATCCTGCACATCAACTTTCATATGCGGAATACTTTGAGCCGCATCAACCATCACCGGAACGCCGAACTTATGGGCGGTTTCGATCATTGATTTCACGGGGTTAACTGTCCCGAGGGCGTTTGAAACGTGGATAATCGAGACGAATTTGGTGCGCTCATTAAACAGATTTTCGTATTCATCAATAATCAGTTCGCCGCGTTCGTTCATCGGAATAACGCGAATCCGCGCACCTTTTTCTTCGGCGATCATCTGCCACGGAATGATATTCGCGTGATGCTCCATTTGGCTCAAGATTATTTCATCGCCTTCGTTAAAATTTGCCCGGCCGTAAGACTGGGCAACCAAATTAACCCCTTCGGTCGTGCCGCGCACAAAAATACATTCGCGTTCTGAGCGGGCATTGATAAATTTTTGGACTTTAATGCGGGCTTTTTCGTATTCATTGGTCGCCAATTGCGAAAGATAATGCACACCGCGATGGACGTTTGAATGTTCTTCGGAATGATATTTGTCGAAACGTGCAATGACGCTCGCCGGCGACTGCGACGAACCGCCGTTGTCCAAATAAACAAGGGGTTTACCATTCACTTTCCGCGACAAAATCGGGAAATCTTCACGAATTTTAGCTACATCAAAATTGCTCATTTGTTTTACTGCTGTCATAAAAAATTACTCTAATTCAATAAATCCTCGTTTGAAATCAACGGTTAAAATATTTTCCCGTAAAAAATCTAAACCCAAAACACCATCAACACTTGAAGTTGGCGGAAAATCGTGGGCGATAACTACCAAGTTCTTCTTTTCTTTTCCTAGAGCGGTTAATTTTTCAATTGTAAGTTTAGGCACAAAAATCAAGCCGCTTCCGGTTGTGATATAAATTTCGTCATCCGGCGATTCTAAATCGTATCCGATTTCATCCAGTTTTCGTGCAGAAATCATTGTTGCGGTCGCACCTGTGTCCAACGCCAAAAGTAAACCAACATTCTTAATTTTGCCGCTTTCGCTCTTACCTTGAACCTTTGCTTCTACATAAACTAACCCGTATTCAGCATCAAATTTGAATTTCATATAGTTTCATGCGACTGAAACCCCAATAAGAAGTCCATTTTCGGGTCAGGTTTGCCGATGTAACGAGTTGTGATGTAATTGCTTTCCGATTTTTTGGCTCGCCGATGCAGTTCATTTTTGTCGTTCCCATGATAAGTAACCTTGCCGCGCAAAATTTCTAACTGCTCATTGGCTTCAACGTCTTCAATCAAAACCCATTCGCCATCATATTTTTTTTCGATTTCTTCCATCGTCAAAATTTCGCTCATAATTTACCTCAAGATTTGGATGATTTATTTACCTCAAAATTGCTCATCTTCTTTACTGCTGTCATATTCTTAAACTAGCCCCGCCATCAGAAACCTAATTTCCATGCATTAAAAGGTCAAAGATCACTCATAAAAAATTCTATGCTTCTAATTTGACATCCAACCGATTCAAAACAGCCTCATCCAAATCTTTCTTAATCGCTTCAATCCCGATTTTGTTGATAATTTCTTCGGCAAATCCGTAAGTCAGCAGATTTTTTGCTAACTTTTGCGAAATTCCGCGGCTTAATAAATAGAACAATTCTTCGTCTTCCAGTTGTCCGACCGTTGCTCCGTGGGCACATTTTACGTCGTCGTTATAAATCTCAAGCTGCGGTTTGGTATCAACGCGCGCATCGTTCGAAAGCAGTAAATTTTTGTTCGACTGTTGGGCGTCCGTTCCCGAAGCATTTTCCCGGACGAAAACTTTACCGTTAAAGACTCCGCGCGATTTATCGTTCAAAACGCCTTTGTAAGTCTGATGCGAGACGCAGTTCGGCAAAGCGTGATCAATCGTCGAATGCGTATCGTGATGCTGATTTCCGCCGAGCATATATAAGCCGTCAACAAAGGCTTCGCCGCCCTCTGCCATAAATTTCAAATGAACATCATGACGCGAGAGTAGTGCTCCGAGATTGATATTGGTAGCGTTATAGAGACTTCCGCGGCCGACCGTAACTTCAGTCGTGCCGATATGAAATGCTTCCGTTGATTCTTTTTGGACCCGGTAATGCGTCAGATTCGCGTTGTCTTCAACTACAATCTGAATCGCAGTGTTGGTAAAACTCTTGGCCTCAGACTCGTAAGATTCAATAATTGTCGCTTTGGCCCCGCGTTCAGCAATCACCAGAATATGCGGAAAATTCGCCGTGTTTTCGTCCGCTTTGAAGTTAAACTCAATCGGTTCGGCAACATTTGTTTCTTTCGGAATTGTGATTACCGTAAACTCGGCAAACGCAAGATTTAATGCGGTAAAGCCGTTTCGCTCGAATTTGAATTGGGCAAGCACACTCAAGTCGTCGGCTTCCAATTTTGAATTTTGAACTTTGAATTTTGAATTCACGAGCGAAGCGACCGAAGTATATTTCCACTCCTCATTTTTCGGCGTCGGAAAACCATTTTCGGTAAAATAATCAAACGCTTTTTGTCGCAATTCTTTTAACTTTGCGTCTGTCGTTTGCTCTAAGACTTTCTCAAAATCTTGTTTATAAATTGTTTCTTTCACTGCTTGTAATGTCATGTATTTCACACCGCGTCCCCGCGTCTCCCCGTCTCCTCCTCGCTATTTCACCGCCGCTTTCACCCAATCGTAGCCTTTTTCTTCCAATTCCAACGCCAATTCTTTGCCGCCTTCTTTGACGATTTTTCCGTCCGCGAGAACGTGGACAAAATCAGGTTCGATATAATTTAGTAGCCGCTGGTAATGAGTCACGAGAATGATTCCGTTTTCCGATGAACGCAGTTTGTTGACGCCTTCGGCCACAATGCGGAGCGCGTCAATATCTAACCCTGAATCGGTTTCGTCCAAAATTGCCAGCTTTGGCTCAAGCACCGCCATCTGCAAAATCTCATTGCGTTTCTTTTCGCCGCCCGAAAAACCTTCGTTGACCGAGCGTTTGAAAAATGATTTGTCCATCTCGACGATTTTGGCTTTTTCGGCTAAATAATCGTTAAACTCAAGCGGATCAAGTTCTTCGAGCCCATGATGCTTCATTTTTTCATTATAGGCGAGACGTAAAAACTGTGAATTTGAGACGCCCGGAATCTCGACCGGATATTGAAACGCCAGAAAAACCCCGTTACGGGCGCGTTCATCAGGTTCTAATTCGAGCAAATCTTTTCCTTCGTAAAGAATGCTCCCTGACAACACTTCATAAGTCGGATGCCCGGCTAAAACCTTTGACAAAGTTGATTTGCCCGAACCGTTCGGTCCCATGATCGCGTGAACTTCGCCTTTCTTGACGTTTAAGTTCAAGCCTTTCAAAATTTCTCTGCCTTCGATCCCGGCGTGTAAATCTTTAATTTCTAATAACATCATTTTAACCCTATCGAGTTTTTCAAAACTCTTTTTTATTTTCTAAGTTAGCAACATTATATCAATAGTTAAGCCCAAAATCTTCTCAGACCCTGGGCTTTTGGGATAAATCTTGATTTTTTTTTCAAGTTTAGTGAAAATGTTGCTTCAAATGTAAATTTCACCCTTCAAATATAAAACAGCATTGCCACCGATCTTTACTCTGTTGCCGCGCAACTCGCAAAATAGTTCACCCCCGCGAGCCGAAACTTGTCGGGCGAACAGTTCGTTTTTGCCGAGTCGTTCGGCCCAGAACGGAATCAAATTACAATGCGCCGAACCCGTCACGGGGTCTTCGAAAACGCCGACTTCCGGGGCAAAAAACCGGGAAACGAAATCCGAAGTTTCGCCTTTGGCAGTCACGATAAAACCGTGTGCATCAATCTTTAATAGTTCGGCAAAGTTTGGATCAATGCCCAGTACATCTTGCTCGGTTTCGTAAACTAAAAAATAATCACGCGCCTTCAAAATTTCCGATGGAGCTTTGCCGATCGCTTCGAGCAGTCCGTTTGGAGCCTCACAAACCGAAACAGGTCGGGACGGAAAGTCTAAAATTAACAGGTTATCCTGTTTTTCGACCGATAAATTTCCGCTTTTCTGCGAATGAAATTTAACGAGTTCGTTTTCGAGTTTCAAAACTTCAAAAATTACGAACGCAGAGGCGAGCGTGGCGTGTCCGCACAGGTCAATTTCAAAAGTCGGTGTGAACCAGCGAATTTCGTAAAAATCTCCGTTTTTAACAAAAAATGCCGTCTCGCTCAAATTATTTTCAAGCGCGATTTTCTGCATCAATTCGGCGTCAAGCCAACTGTCGAGCGGACAAATCGCGGCGGGGTTGCCGCCAAAAACTTCCTTTGTAAATGCATCAACTTGAAAAATTTGTAGTTTCATTTTCTTATGCGGCCTTAACTATTGCGTAATATAACGGCATTCCAATCGTAATATTAAATGGAAATGTCACGCCCAAGGCCATCGGAAGATAAAGACCCGGATCAGCTTTCGGGGCGGCTAATCTCATCGCGGCCGGGACGGCAATATAGGACGCGCTCGCCGCCAAAATTGCAAAAATAAATCGGTTTCCGCTATTTTGAGTTATCAATCCGCTGATCACGGCCACCAGACAACCGTTAATAACCGGAATCAATATCGAAAAACCGGTTACAAACCAACCATATTTTCTAAAAGCCGCGAAACGTTTGGCGGTTACCATTCCCATCTCTAGCAAAAAGATAGCCAAAAAACCTTTGAAAATATCGGTTGTAAAGGGTTTAATTCCCTCCGCCTGCCTGGTATCGGCAATCAAACCGATGACCAGACTGCCCAAAATCATCAACACACTTCCGTTGGTAAACGAATGCTGAATGATGTCCTTTAATTGCCGGTTACTTTCGGATTCTTTGTCATAGCGCATCATCAAAATCACTCCGACGATAATTGCAGGTGATTCCATCAACGCCATCACGGCCACCATTTCGCCGCCAAAGGCAATTTTTTGCGATTCTAAAAAGCCGGTTGCCGCCACAAATGTCACCGCGCTGACCGATCCGTAAGTCGCCGCCACCGCCGCCGCATCGCTGACGCTCATTTTTCGCTTCAAAATAAAAAAAGTGTAAAGCGGAATCAGCGACGAAATAAAAACACCAAACAAAAGCGAATAAAGAATTTCCAGGCTAAAGGTGCTGTTGGCAAGCTCCTGTCCGCCTTTGAACCCAATAGCAAAGAGCAAATAAAGCGAAATAAATTTGACGCTTCCTTCGGGAATTTCGAGGTCACTTTTGACAATCGCCGCAACTATCCCGAGAGCGAAAAATAATAAAGTCGGATTTGTCAGATTCGAGATTAAGATTTGAAAATCCATTTTTTGTAATTATTTTTTAAGCGTGATCAGAACCAATCCGCTGAGACAGAGCAGAATTCCGATGATTTTTTCGATTGATAAACTCTCACGAAACGCAAATAGGCCGATAACAATGAGCAAAAGGGTCGAAAACGCAGTTACCGCAAGCGGCAAAATACCAAGATTCCAACCCGCACGATACGCCAACAAAAACCCGATTTCGATGATCGCCGCCCCAAGTCCAATGCCTATTGCCGTCCAACCGGCGGTCTTTATCATCGGCAGCAAAGCGGAATCTTCCTGACGCGGAAATAAAAAGAATCCGCCGATACACGCCACAATTCCAAAAAAATACGCCAGAATAATGACGATAAAGGGATTGGTCGTGTGATCCGCCGATTTTTGTGAAACCTGATAAATGACCAATCCCAAAACAATTAAAATTGGCGGAAAATAGTAGTTCATTTAGCCTTTGACCGTGGCGATCGCCTGAATTTCGATCTTTGTCCCGAAATGAAGATCTTTGACCGGAACAATCGCCCGCGCAGGTTTGTGCTCGCCCAACATTCGTTTATAAACCTCGTTCACTCTGTCCCAAAGTTCCATTTCCGAAATATAGATCGTCATTTGCAAAACATGATCTAAATCGCTGTTTGCCGCCTGCAAAATCGTTTCGACATTTCGCAACGCCAGTTCGGTTTGCAATTCAATCTCGCCTGTTTCGACTTCACCAGTTGTATAATTCCACGGCAATTGCCCTGAAACGTAAATTAAGCCGCGATGCTCAACGGCTGGTGAATAATGTCCTTTCGGAACGGGAATGGTGGTTGGTTGTATTTTGTTCAAGTTAGAGTCTCCAAAATCTTTTTGATTTCCGTCTTCAATTTCGGCAAATCGTTCTGGGTTGTATGCCAAACAATTTCTGCGTCAACATCAAAATAACCGTGAATCAGACGATTACGAATTGCCGTCGCAAATCCCCATTCGACGTTTGGATATTTTGCTTTCAAACCTCTGTCTAAACAAGTTGTTGCTTCGCCGATTGTTTCAATATTTCGCACAACCGCATCAATCGTTAATTCATCTGAATCAAATTTTTCTAAATCAAAATCTTGCAAATAGCGTTCAATTTTCGCAATCGCATCGAGAATGTGATTCAAACGGTCAACGTCATTTGGTTTCTTCATAAATCACCTGTAAATCTTTCAAAACACTCTCACGAATGTATTTGTTGAGCATATTTTCGGTAGCTAAATCTACTTTTTTTCCTAAAATATCCTGTAAATCTTCGGCAATTCCATAAAATTTCCAGCCAATCGGTTTAGAGAAACGCACTAACAAATCTATATCGCTATTTTCATCCGCTTCGCCTCTCGCAAACGAACCGAACAAGGCACAATACGAAATGTCATTGCGTTTGCAAATCTCAATAATTTTTTCTTTTTCGGTTGGTGCTAGATTCATTTCGTCCAAACTCCTAAACTCTCAACAGCTGGCGAATAATGTCCTTTCGGAACGAGAATGGTGGTTGGTTGTATTTTTTTCATTCGTCAATCCATTCAAAAACGTAATTTTCATCAAATTCAATCTCAAATCGTTTCAGATATTTCAAATATTCATCTTTGAAACTCGTTTCTTTGTGATGTTCTTCTTGGTTTTGAATATATTGAATCACATCATCAAGTTGCGAAATCGAATATGAAAAAGCTCCGAAACCTTCTTGCCAACTAAATTTTCCTCGCACAAATCTTTTCTCATTCACAAATCGGCTCGAATTAGCTTTTATATCTCGCACTAAATCAGACAGAGCTATGTTCGGCTTGATATTCAACAAAATATGAATGTGATTTGTAACGCCATTTATCGCCAGCAATTTTTGTTTGTTGTTTTTAACAATTCCCGTGATGAATTTGTAAAGTTCATCTTTCCATTCGCGTCCAATTAGACTTTCGCGCCCTTGCACGGCAAAAACAACTTGAATATAAATTTGCGAATAAGTATTTGCCACAATTTCAATATTAACAATAAATTAGCTCCGATATGAGCGAAATATTTATAGCTATTCGTTTCAAAAAGAATTTGAGTTGCAGAGCAACGGCATATAAAAATTGTGCGTAATGATATGCCGTTCCTACGGAACTCTGTTGTCTTAATTATCAAATCGGCTATAAATATGTCACGCCTAACGGCATTAATTCTTTAGTTCAAGTTCTCCAACTACAAATTAAAAAATCTTATCGAAACGGTAATGTTTGTTGGTTGTATTTTTTTCATTTTTTATAATTAATAAGTCTCTACTAGCTTCCTCCAGAACCATTTATTTTTATATGCCTCTTTTTTCCATTAAAATCAATGGCGAGAAAGCCTTTGAAATGATAGACTTCGCAATTATCATCCATTGGAGGACACAGCCAAGTGTAAATGTAGTCAAGCCGAACCTTTATGTTTTTACCTTTCCAAATTTGATACCCGCCACGACCAACTTTGAAATTTTTATCAGGCAAATGACTTTTAACTAGCTTAAGTTCTATATCACGACCATTGATATTTATTTTTCCTACACTTTCATAACCAAGAATTGCTACACTTTTGCTGTTAACTCTGTCTTTCTTTTTTGTATTTACTAACCAAATTGTATCGCCAGAAAAATCATAGTCCTTTACGAAGTCAAGTCTAAAAGTTTTCTGAGCAAATGTAGATTGGGCAAAACTAATCGCTAAAAAAATTGTCAGAATTATTGAAAACTGCTTCATAATTTTGCATTTTTACTTTGCCTTACCCCACACTACCTTCCAACTTCAATCCCAATAATTTTGTCGCCTCAACCGCATATTCCATCGGTAATTCCCGAAAGACTTCTTTGCAGAAACCGTTGATGATTAACGAGATAGCATCTTCCTGCGAAATTCCGCGTTGTTGCAAATAGAATAACTGCTCTTCGCTAATTTTGCTGGTTGTCGCTTCGTGTTCGACGCGGGCGGTGTTGTTTTGGACTTCGATATACGGAAAAGTGTTAGCCTCGCATTTGCCGCCGATGAGCATCGAATCGCATTGGGTATAATTTCGTGCACCTTCGGCTTTTGGCATCACTTTGACCAATCCACGATATGAATTATTCGATTTTCCGGCTGAAATTCCTATCGAGATAATCGTGGATTTGGTGTTTTTGCCAAGGTGAATCATCTTCGTTCCGGTATCGGCAATTTGGGCATTATTGGTCAGCGCAACCGAATAAAATTCACCGATTGAACCATCGCCCTGCAAAATTACGGACGGATATTTCCAGGTAATTGCTGAACCCGTTTCAACCTGCGTCCACGAAATTTTTGAATTGACACCGCGACACGCACCGCGTTTGGTGACAAAATTAAAGATTCCGCCTTTGCCGTTTTCATCGCCTGCATACCAGTTTTGGACAGTCGAATATTTAATTTCGGCATTGTCGAGTGCAACCAATTCCACAACGGCGGCATGGAGTTGGTTGGTATCGAATTGAGGAGCTGTGCAACCCTCGTTATATGCCACATAAGCACCTTCTTCGGCAACAATTAGGGTTCGTTCAAACTGTCCCGATTCCTGGGT
>JANOEF010000572.1:0-6241 GCA_031413075.1 Acidobacteriota bacterium
CTCATCAATCACGACCTTTTACAATCGAATAAACTGATTATGACTCACGATTTAATTGCCAATATGCTCGGTGTCCGCCGTGAAGGGGTTTCAATCGCGGCCGGACATTTGCAGAAAAAGAATTTAATTAAGTATGTGCGTGGAACAATCACCATGCTCGACCGCCAAGGATTAGAAATGGCAGCCTGTGAATGTTATCAAGTCGTTTCCGAAGAATACGACCGTTTGCTTGGGACATATATCTCTAAAAATCGTTAATCTCAGTCAAAAAAATCAGCCATTATCATCAATGGTGAAAACCTGTTCACCCGCCGCCGCCCCTTCGAACTTTCAATTCAGCAAACTGAGAATCTGCCGTAAATAACTATTTCTGCATTAATTTCTGTATGTGTGCAGTCATACAGACAATCAAACAATTTCAATATCTAATGATGGTAGTTTCCGAAAAAGAAATTGCGGTTGGATTTTTGTGGTTCCGGTTTTTTAGGTATTGCAGACGGTTTTGACTTTTTGGTCAAAGAACAATCGTAAGATAAAAAATAAAGACGGTCAAAACTGTCCGCGTCTTTGACAACCAGTTAGAAAAGGAACACTCTCGACAATCGAGTTTAATAGCAGAAGTAGAATTGAGGAAATTTCAATGACTGAAGCAGCAAATTTAGATTCTCCAATCAAAAACCGAATACTCGCCGCCTTACCGATCGAAGAATACAACAGTTTATTTCCAAAATTGGAACAGATTTCTCTAAAATTTGGGGCAAATGTTTATCAACCGGGTGAGATTATTGTTGATGTTTATTTTCCAAACAGCGGAATTATTTCGCTCCTCGCCGCCGTCGGAGAGAGTGCCACGCTGGAAGTCGGAATCGTCGGACGTGAAGGGGTAGTCGGGCTCCCCGTTTTTCTCGGCGTCGCGACCTCAAATAATCGCGCGATCGTCCAGGGAAAAGGCTCTGCCATGAAAATGACGGCGTCAGATTTTCTCATCGAATGCCAAACAAGTGCGTCATTACAACAAATTCTTCAACGTTATACTCATTCTTTATTGACACAAATTTCGCAGTCAGCTGTTTGTTATCGTTTTCATCCGATCGAAGAGCGTCTGGCCCGTTGGCTTTTGATGACATCCGACCGAATGGAAGCAGATACGTTTCAAATAACTCAGGAATTTTTATCCAATATGCTGGGTGTCCGCCGCGAAGCCGTCAATAAATCCGCGGTTGTCCTGCAAAAAGAAAATTTGATTAGCTACTCTCGCGGTAATTTCACCATCACCGATCGGGCCGGTTTAGAAGCCGTCTCTTGCCATTGCTATACCATTATTAAAGATGAAGAAATAAGTTTCCCCATCAAGTAAGGAACAGGTTCAAAATAAAATGACTCATTTAAAATAATGGCCAAAGAAGTCCAGCAAACTAAAGTTTACTGGACTTCTTTGGCCATTATTTCTTGATACGATCCGAGTCACTTTGTTTTAGTTCCAAGACTAAAACCCTCTCTCAAATATTTCTGTCCGATTACGCAAATGTTTAATTTTTCGGTTGTTTTAATAACTGCGTCAACAATTTTATTTGCTCTTGCTGCATTAGGATCAATTCCGACCACTTATTATCCCGCAATTCATCCAGTTTTTCATGCAAACCCAGTATTTCGAGTTCGGCTTTGAGGTTCACTTCATAATCGTGCGCCGCATCCAGTCTGTCTTTGACCGAATGGCGGTTCTGCGACATCAGGATTATCGGGGCCTGGATGGCAGCCAGCATCGAAAGGAACAGATTGAGCAAAATATATGGATACGGATCGAAAGAATTGTTACTACGGGCCAGAATTAGCGAATTAAGCAAAATCCACGACAGCAAAACTCCGCCAAAAATGCTGATAAATGTCCACGAACCGCCGAACGAGGCAACTTTATCGGCAAGTTTTTGACCAAAGGTGAGCTTCGTTTCAAATTCTTCGTTTATGTTACGGCTGATCGGCAGACGGTCTAGATACTGTTTGATAATAAACTGTTCGCGTTCCGGTAACGCCTCCAGTTCCTTATTAAATCGCCGTTTGGCAAAATCTTGCAGATGATTTTTCATAATAACCTCATCCTACTCTCATTGTTCTCGCCCGTCACTAAGCGATGTGAGTCTTGATTTTTCTGCAAAAAAAGAACTGCCCATTATGATTTCGCCAAATTAAATATCTATAAGCGTGTTATCACACAGACCATCCTCTAAAAAACGTCTAGCCTTAAATCATTGTTAAAAATATTGGTAAAGAAAAGAATGCACCAACGCGACTTTAATTTACCAATAAACAAAAGGAGATGAATATTATGACTTCAAGATTAAAACAATTTTATTATTTTGCAGCAATTGCAATTGTTTTTACACTAAACTTTGCCACATTTGCCCAGTCGCGGGCTTATCGGGTCAATGACCGACAGGTTCAAACGCTTTTAAATCGAATAGAGAGCAGAAGCAATACTTTTCGCCAATCACTTGATACGGCTCTTGATAACAGCAATATCAACGGGACAAACCGTGAAGACGGAATCAATGCCTATGTCAAGGATTTTGAGAATGCGACGGATACATTGAGAGGTAATTTTTCCAACCGCCGTTCGACTACTAATGACGTGCAGGAAGTTTTGAATCGAGCCCAATTTATCAATCGGTTTATGCGGGATAATCCGCTGACCAGAACGACCCAAAATCAATGGAGTTTGATTCGGACTGATTTGAACACTTTGGCAAATTATTATCGGGTCAGTTGGAATTGGAACAATTCGACGAATTTGCCGAATGCCACCCTTCCCTATTATGTGACGGATAACCAATTAAAAAACCTTCTGGTCAGAATTGAACAACGAAGCGATATTTTCCGCCGCGATTTGGACAGATGGTTAGACCGAAGCCAACGTAATGGCACCAGAAACGAGGACAATATCAACGAATTCGTCGCTGATTTTGAAAAAGCAACCGACAATTTACGACAGAATTTTAATGAACGTGATTCAGTCGCGTCAGATGTTGAACAGGTTTTAAGCAGCGGAACGGTCGTCAACCGATTCGTCAACAACAACAGTTTGTCAAATTCACTTGAGCGTCAATGGAATTTATTGCGCGGTGATTTGAGTACTCTGGCCACCTATTACCGGGTGAGCTGGAACTGGAACAATCAAAATTATCCGAATAATCAAAATAACTCATTTGATTCACGTTTGACGGGTACTTATCGGCTCAATTCGAGCCAAAGTGATAACGTCGCCAATACCATTGAGCGCGCCATCTCAAACATCAGTTTCAACGAAAATCAACGCGAAAGAACCCAAAATAATTTGGAACGTCGGTTGAACTCGCCGGAAACTATTATGATCGAAAAACGCGGACAGCAAATTACGCTGGCTTCGTCAATGGTAGCGCAAGTTTCATTTATGGCTGACGGCGTGACGCGATCCGAAACTTCGGAAAACGGTCGGACAGTCAACGTTCGCGCAACATCAAACAACACCGATCTCACCATCAATTACGAAGGCGATCGAATGAATGATTATTATGTGAGCTTTACAGCGACCAACAGTAATCAATTACGCATCAGTCGGCGGGTTTATCTGGAAAATCGGAATGAAACCGTGACTATTACCAGCGTCTATGACAAAACTGACCGAACCCCGAATTGGAATTCAGTCACTTATCCAAACACTTCGAATAATAATAGTACGAATATCAACAACTATTTTATTCCAAACAACACGCGAATGCTGGCGACTTTGAATTCGAACCTTTCGACTAACACCGCCCAAAATAATGACCGGTTTACGATGACAGTTAATTCTCCATCGCAATATAACGGCGCCATTATCGAAGGTCGGGTGATTGGTGAAAAATCGGGCGTTGTCTCCGGGAGAGCTACCTTGTCGTTGAGTTTTGAAACAATTCGATTACGCAACGGCAATACATATCGCTTTGCAGGGATTGTCGAACAAGTCCGGCTGCCAAACGGAAACATGATCAATGTTAATAACGAAGGAACCGTTCGCGACAGCAGTCAAACCACAAAAACCGCGACTCGGGCCGGAATCGGTGCGATTCTCGGAGCCATCATCGGGGCCGTGGTAGATGGCGGACAAGGTGCGGCGATTGGGGCGGGGATCGGTGCCGGTGCCGGTGCCGGTTCAGTAGTTTTGCAGGGACGCGATAATCTCGACCTTCCAAGCGGTTCGGAATTTACCATTACCGCAACTGCGCCGGGTAATGTCGCAAATAATCAGTAACCGATTCTGCTCCGGCAGTTTTCGATTGCAAACGAAATGCGAATGCCGATTATCTCGAAAAATCATTCGCCAAATTCATTGAGAAACTACCCCCGCTG
Organism: Acidobacteriota bacterium; assembly: GCA_031413075.1. Lineage (GTDB taxonomy): Bacteria > Acidobacteriota > Blastocatellia > Pyrinomonadales > Pyrinomonadaceae > JAIBCC01. The sequence continues at coordinate 4,363 of JANOEF010000572.1, forward strand.
TAAATTCAGGAAGTCAAAGTTTAACCTTGGCTTCCTGAATTTACCCAGATTTCAAAAGGAGAAAGATTATGAATGACAATCAAGGAACATCCGCTCAGACTGAAAGAAAAGCCCTTTTAACCGGACTTTTTAACGATAAAGAAACATCAGAGAAGGCGTATTATGCAGCAATTAGTCGAGGTTATACGAACGCAGATATCAACCTTCTGATGTCCGACGATACCCGGAAGAAATATTTTTCAGAAAGTAGCACCAGCGAATTCGGAAGCAAAGCTCTGGAGGGTGCCGGGACGGGTTCAGCCATTGGCGGAACAATTGGGGCCGTGGTCGGCGGCCTCGCGGCCATTGGGACAAATGTTTTTTTACCCGGTTTTGGCTTGGTTGTGGCCGGACCTTTGATCGCCGCTCTGGCCGGGTTTGGCGCAGGCGGTTTGGCCGGCGGACTGGTCGGTGCTTTAGTCGGCTGGGGATTCCCGGAGGATCGGGCCATAGCCTATGAAGCAGGACTCAAAGCCGGAAAGATTATGGTTGGGGTTCATCCCCGGAACGAAGAAGATGCCAGCTATTTTGAAAATGAATGGCGCAATCATAACGCCCAGGAAATTTACAAATGAGATTGAATCATTAGAAAAAACTCGGGCCAACCCCGGAGGTAATTCAAAATTACTTAAACTATCAATATATTCAACTTAGAGGAGAAAAAATTATGAAGATCGAAAAATCAAATATCGAAACAAAACTTTCGTATCTACTTATCGGCGGCGGAATCGGAGCAATTTTAGCTTTACTTTTTGCTCCAAAAGCAGGAGAAGAGCTTCGCTCGGACATTGCGGATGCGACCCGCAAAGGGATGAATAAAACCGAAGCAATAGCCGGTCAATTGAGCGAAACTGCCCAGACAGTTTACGCGGATTCAAAAGCAAAAGCCGGCGAAATGTATGATTTAGCCAAACAAAAACTAAATCTGGCAGAAACAGCATTGACCGCCATTCCTGAGAATGTGCAAACCGCTGTCCACGATAAAGTCGGACAAATTTCTGCGGTTCTCGAAGCCGGCAGAAAAGAGTATGACCGTGAGGACAGACTTCAAAATGATAAAGCCAACGGAAAATCTAAATAAGCAGTAATGCAAAATTAAAAATGCAAAATGCAAAATTAAGAAATACCAACAACCACTTGTAATCAATTACTTGCCAGGTTTTCTCAATTTTCAAAATGTCGCAAAACTTTTGCCGACCTGCTTAACCCGGGCTTTTTATCAACATTTTTTGAATTGGCAAGGTACAAACTTTGCCTTTCAATTAAATATTCAACTAAAGAGGAGTAAATAATTATGGAAAACATTATCGTTGCGACATTTACCGATGAAGGAAAAGCGATTCAAGCACTTCATAAATTAAGCGAACTGGACGAAGAAGGAGATATTAGCGTCTATCACAAAGTATTAATCCGCAAGGGGGCAAATGATGCGTATGAGGTCTTAAAAGATGATCATACAAATGGTTGGCGAACACTCACGGGAGTAGCTTTCGGCGGGTTAATCGGCGCTTTCGGCGGACCGATCGGTTTGGCCATTGGACTTTATATTGGAACGGTTATCGGTGGTGTTATGGATTTTACTCATTATATGTTTGATCAAGATTTTATTGAAACTATCAGCAAAAGTATCCCCAGTGGCTCAACCTCAATTATTGCCGAAGTAGATGAAGACAGTTCGGTGTTTATTGACGAATATTTGAAACCGCTCGGGGCGCTTATTTGGATGTTGCTCACCAGTCATGTCATCACGGATATCAAGCAGGCGCGGCAGATGCTGGATTTTTACCGCAAACGCTGGATCATCGAAGAGTTCTTCCGCACATTGAAGTCAGCAGGCTTC
>JANOEF010000573.1:0-3642 GCA_031413075.1 Acidobacteriota bacterium
CTCGCAATCGTCTCGCGGTCAATCGGTTTTTCTTTTTCTTCAAATAATAAAGTCTCGTGAAATTTTCGCGGATTTTCGCAAAGATGTGCCGTAATATCTTTTGGTATGTCAATTACCACCGGACCGGGTTTGCCTGATTGAGCAAGCTGAAACGCCTCATCAACAATTGCCTCCAAATAGTTAACGTCTTTGACCAGATAACTGTGTTTGACGATTGGCAAAGTGATGCCGAAAGTATCAACTTCCTGAAAAGCGTCTGTTCCGATCAAAGGAGATGGCACTTGTCCCGTGATGACAACTAACGGAACAGAATCTAAAAAAGCATCGGCAATACCGGTCACCGCATTGGTTGCGCCCGGGCCTGAGGTCACTAAAACTACCCCGACTTTTCCGGTTGATTTCGCATAGCCTTCGGCCGCGTGAGTTGCGCCTTGTTCATGGCGCACCAGATAATGTGAAATCTCGTCACGGAAACGCCAGAGTTCATCGTAAATATGTAAAACTGCACCGCCCGGATAACCGAAAATCGTCTCAACTCCGTTCTTAATTAATGCCCTGACCAGAACTTCTGCGCCACGCGGGGCAACTTTAGATGCAGCGGCCGGGCTTTTTAGAATCACAACTTCTGAGTGTGTTTCGGTAACTGTTTTCATATTTTAGAGTTTCTTATTATTTCGGTAATTTTCAATCTTTATAAATGAAAGTTATGTATCGTAGCATTTCATAACTTTTATTTCAACATCTGAATCAATATTTATGACAAAAAAAATCGCCATCCTGTTGAAGATGACGACTTTAGCTAAACTTTATGAAACAAGTGTCATCTTTTCGTCAGGTTGACGATAATAATGCTAATGATTGTGACGATTTGTTTTGACATCGGCGGTTACTCACCTTTTCTAAGTTATTACAATTTTTTTAGTCCTGTCAACCTAATTTTTTTCGGCATCTGCCCGAATCAAACGTTTAAGCATCATCATAATAACAAAGTTATGGTTTCGGTTTTCAAGGTTTTAAAGAAGATTAGAACAAATCAAGTTCTTTCAAGGCTTCCAAAGTTGGCGATTCCATTTTCCATAAATGCTCGACCCGAAAGTGAAAGCCTCCGATCACTTTTGAATAAAAAACGCCTTCGGTCAGCTTTTCAATTAGTTCAAATTTGTTATCAATCAGTTGATAAAATTCGCATTCATATTGGTCGGGATCAATCAGCCAAAACTCTTTGACACCGGCATTTTGATATTCTTGAAACTTGTCAACTCTATCTCTTTCAATACTTTCTGGCGAAACTATTTCAATTGCCAAATCAGGTGCGCCTTTGACAAAAGTGGGTTTGACGATGTGCAAATTTTCTTTTTTGATAAAAAACTGATCCGGCTCACGACCCGCAAAAATATTGATTTTGACCGCAATCGGTGAGCGAAAAACTTCTCCAAGCTGCTTTGTTTCCACATAAATTCCGATTACTTTTTCCAAAAAACTGCCAATTCTTTGATGTGCGACGCTTGCTGCTGCCATAACTAAAACTTTTCCGTCAATCCATTCCGAATATAAATTATCTTCGTGAAGGTTAAGATATTCTTCAAACGTGAAAATGCCGGGCAAATAAAAAGATTTGTCTGTCAATTTGCCTTCTAAATTGAATCTTGCCACAGGCTTTTCTAAAACTGCACTCATCCTTTTCACCTCGTCAAAACCATTTTAACACGCTCATTTTATTTCTTGATAAACTTCCCATTTTGCCACGCTAAATCATAAATTTTCTCGCCTCTTTCGCTAAAATTCGGTTCGGGAAAATTCTTTTTGAAAACCTCCACAGACGTCCCCGCTCTGGGCGGAAGATAGGTATTTTTTTGAGTAAAATCCGGCACCACTTTGGTACTGATGTCAGTCCATTTACCGCCTTTGTATTCAAGGAAATAGCTGTCTTCGCCCATCTCAAATTCGGTCAATAGATGAACGATGTAGGTCGTCTCGGGACGTTTGAAAAGAGCCATCGTCAAACAGGACTGCCCGCCATCACAGCCGCTTTTCCAATAACCGTTTTTCGTGTCTTCAATTTCTAAAAAGTTTTTGATGTATTCTTTTCGCGCCTTTTCACAATTCTTGTCGGTTTTCGGCTCACATCCTTCGAGCGTGAAATATTTTTGCGGCAAAAGGTTGAAAAAATCGCGGACCGTGCGGGGTTGATTAATTTGAGCTTCATTTTTGGCAATTTCCGGTTTTGAGGCTCCGTTTGAATTTGAATTCATTGGATTCGCTGCGTTTTGAAGATCCGTATTCACCGGCGGTTTATTTTCAGCCGATTTTGAGATTTCTTTATTAAATACTTCGCAACCACCAAATGCTAAAACAGTCAAAATTACTGCCAAAAGTTTTTTATTCATTTTACCCTCCAACCTATTTTTTCTTAAAAATTCGGAAACCGAAACCTTCGAGACTTAGCACAGGCAATCCAACTTGTGTATTCTCAACATTTGGCGTGATTTCTTCAAAATTCCCGGGTGCTTCGACCGAACCGAAAAACGGCGAACTCGTCATATTGATGGCCACTAAAATTTCTTGCGTCGCAGTTTTTCGGGTAAATGTCACGACCCGGCTTTCGTCCGAATTTTTGAGCCAGATCAAATCTCCCCGACGCAGTGCAATATTATTCTTCCGCAGTTCGATCATTGATTTGTAAAAACGCGGAAATTCAGGACGGCGGACCGCATTATCCCAAAAGATCGGCATTTTTTCAAACAAGGCCGGAAAGCCCGATTCAGCCGTATCGCCGGCTTCCATCCCGTTGTAAAACATCGGTACGCCATCCAGAGTGAAGGCCAGTGCCTGTCCCGCCAACGCGCCTTTTTCGCCAAATCGGGCAATCGCCCGTTTTTCATCGTGATTGTCGGAAAACCTCATTCTAATTGAGTTTTTCGGCATTTTCGCCTTGTCGGTTTCCCAGGTTTGACGGATTTTGGCGGCCGTATCGCGCCCTTGCAAAACGCTGTAAAGTGAAGCGTGCATATTCCACGAATAATCCAAATCGAAGGCTTTGACGAGCAGATCCGGCGATTCCCATTCGGCCAGCCAGATCGTATCCGGTTTAATTTTATCAACTTCCTCGCGGGCTTTTTCCCAAAAATCGGTTGGCACAAATCCTGCTACATCGCAGCGGAAACCGTCCAAATTGTATTCGCGAACCCAGAATTTAAGCATCTCTATTATATACTCACGTAATTTCGGATTGTCATAATTCAAATCTGCCACGTCCGCCCAATCGGGAATCGGCGGAATAATCTCGCCTTTGTCGTTGGTGGTGTGAAAGCCTTTGGTTTTCATCATTACACTATCCCAACTCGTATGATTCGCAACAATATCAATGATGACTTTCATTCCGCGCTTTTGTGACTCGCTGATCAGTCTTTTTAAGTCATCACCCGTTCCGTAATCCGAATTGACGGCATAATAATCTTTCACCGCATAGGGTGAACCGATGGTGCCTTTCTTTTTCTCCTGACCAATCGGATGAACCGGCATCAGCCACAAAACCGTGACTCCCAACTCTTTTAAACGGTCAAGATCTTTGGTAATCGAATTAAAATCACCTTTTTGCGAGTATTGACGCGGAAAAATCTCATAAATTACTGCATCTTTTAC
>JANOEF010000574.1:0-9809 GCA_031413075.1 Acidobacteriota bacterium
GAACTGGAATAATTGTTGGCAGTGAGCTGTGAGCTGTGGCAGCGGCAGTAGCAGTGGCAGTGGCAGTAGCAGTGGCAGCGGCAGTGGCAGCGGCAGTGGCAAGCGGCTGTGGCAAGCGGCAGTGGCAAGCGGCAGTGGCAGGGGGCAGCAGGAGTTCAGCTTTTCCTTCAATCGCTGCGATTCCTGTCATTATTTCTCTTCAACTATTTCAACTATTTCAACTGCTACTGCCACTGCCACTGCCACTGCCGCTGCTCACTGCCGCTGCCACTGCCGCTGCCGCTGCTACTGCCACTGCCCACTGCTTACAACTTGTTGTTAAAAAATCCGATGACCTTTGCCCAGGCGTCTTCGGCCGCTTCCTGATTATAAACTTCGGTTCGGGTGCTGTTAGAAAAAGCGTGATCTGCATCATATTTGAGCGAATCAACCGACAAACCGAATTTTTCAGCCGCATTTTCCAGACTTGCAACTTTTTCAGGCGTAATCCATTTATCGTGAATTCCCGACACAAAAACTACCGGAACAGTTAATTTTTGCAAAACGCTTTCATCCGGAATGTCGCCGTAATACGGCGCGGCGGCACTGATTCCTTCGAGTTCACAGGCAGCTCGCAGCGCAAAAGTTCCGCCCATACAATAGCCCGAAATTCCGAAATGCGAAGTTCCGTATTCAGTTCGCGCTTTGGTCATTGCCGATTCAATCGTATTTAAGCCGTCTTCAATCGCTAATCCGTTCATTAATTCTGACGCTTCACCCGGATTAGTTGCTAAAACGCCTCGATAAAGGTCAGGCGCGACCGCGATAAAACCTTCATCAGCATAGCGTTGCGCGACTTTTTTGATATGTTCATTGAGTCCCCACCATTCGTGAATGAGAATGACGGTTTTAGAATTATCGGGCTTATCCGGCATTGCGACAAAAGCGGTAGTTGCGCCGTTATCGGTATCAAATTGCAAAGTTTCGGTTTTCATAACTTAAGTCTCCTTTTTAAAATTCTTTTGAAAAGATTTTCTCAATTATTGTATCGAAAGACAATTATGATTTAGACTCAAATCAACAAAACTGAATCAAACGGAAAATTCTATGAAAAAATATTGGATAATTGTCGCACTTGTTTTTAATTTCTGCGTCTCGGCAGATGCTCAAACCAAACAAAAAGTTTCGCTTTTGCTTGTCAATGGCAAAGTTTTTACGGCTGACGAAAAATATTCGATGGCTGAAGCAGTAGCGGTTGACGGCGAAAAAATTGTCGCAGTTGGCAAAACTAAAGATTTGAAGGCGAAATATTCCGCAACTCGCGAAATTGATTTGCAAGGGCGGCTCGTGACGCCGGGTTTCAACGATGCACACGCTCATTTTTTGCGCGGCGCGCTCGCGCTTTTGAATGTGGTTCTGACTGATACTAAAACACTGGCCGAGGCTCAACAGATCATTGCCGAAAAGGTCAAAACCGTCAAGCCGGGCGAATGGGTCACGGGACGTGGTTGGGATCATACCATCTGGAAACAAAATTTTCCGCATAAATCTGATTTAGACAAAATTGCGCCGAATAATCCGGTTTATCTCGTCCGGGTGGATGGTCACGTCGGCTGGGCAAATTCGGCGGCTTTGAAACTGGCGGGAATTGATAAAAACACGCCGAATCCAACCGGCGGCGAGATTGAGCGCGATACAAACGGCGAAGCTACCGGAATTTTGAAAGAAACAGCCCAGGGATTGGTCGGGCGTTTTGTTCCGCAACCTAGTGCTGAGCAACAGATCAAAGGTTTGGAACTCGCTCTGGATATGGCCCGAAAATACGGCATCACCTCGGTTCACGATATTTCAGGTTATGAGACGACCAAACTTTATCGTCAATTTTTGAAATCGGATAAAATGACCGTTCGCATCACTGAAATGCAGAATTTTGAAGATTCGATTGAAACTTTGAAAAAACAACGCGCCGAATTTGCAACCTTTAAGGATAATCCTTCACGGCTCAAACTCGGTGCCTTAAAAGGATATGTGGACGGCACGCTCGGCTCAAAAACCGCTGCCATGCTTGCGCCTTTTTCCGATGACGCCGGCAATTCCGGCATCCCGCGCCGCTCGCCCGAGGAATTGACCAAAATGATTGTCGAACGTGATGGAGCCGGTTTTCAAATTGCCCTTCATGCGATTGGCGACAAGGCCAATCGGATGGCTTTGGACGGGTTTGCAGAGGCACTCCAGAATCAGAATAAAAAGCAAACTGCTGACGAGATAAAACGTGCAAAAGAAGCCTTTGAAAAAACACGCACCATAATTGATCATATTTATCTTGATAATTTTCCTCGCCACCGCATCGAACACGCTCAAGTTGTCAATCCATCTGATTTCAAGCGTTTTGCCGAACTGGGAATTATTGCTTCGATGCAGCCGACTCACGCTATTTCAGACAAGCGTTGGGCAGAGTCGCGTCTGGGTGAATATCGGGTTTTAGGCGCGTATTCGTGGCATCTGATGCGCTCTTATGGCGTTCACGTTCCGCTTGGGACGGATTTTCCGGTCGAATCAATCAACCCGTATCAGACGCTTTACGCCGCCGTTTCGCGTCAGGACGTAGGAGGCGACCCGGTTGGCGGTTGGCAGCCGCAGGAAAAATTGACGATGGCAGAGGCGATTCGTTGTCATACCTTTGAATCAGCCTACGCCGAATTTGCCGAGAAAGAGAAAGGGGAAATTAAAGTTGGGATGTTGGCGGATCTGGTCGTGCAATCAAAAGATTTATTGACCATTCCGCACCAAGAGATTATGCAAACTGAGCCGGTTTATACGATTTTTAACGGGCGGATAATTTACGAAAAAAAGAGGTGAAAAAGTAGTTGAATTTCACTCAACCAACTTTTCCACCTTTCACTTTTTACCCTTTTTACTTTTTTACTTTTTCATCGGCTCGCCTTCGGTCGGGTATTTGGCGTCCACCCAGGCTTGAGTTCCGCCGACTAGAGCATAAGCATTTTCGATTCCTTTTTCTTTTAATGTAGTGACCAAACTGGCACTGGTATGTTCGGCCGTTCAGGAACAATAGGCAATAATTTTCTTGCCGAGAGGAATTTCTTTCCAGCGCATCTGGACTGTTTCCATTGGAATATTGATCGCCCCCTTGATGTGCGAGTTTCGATACGAAACCATATCCCGGGTATCAACAAAAATCGCCGTTCCCGCATCAAATTCCTTTTTTGCCTCTGCTAAAGTGATGCGCGGGGCTTCGTCCGCGTGACCGTGTGAATCAACTTTTTTCTCTATTTTCGCCGGTTCGTTTTTGACCACGACTTTCTCTGTGTTCGCCGGTTCGTTTTTGACCACGACCGGTTTCGCCGCATTATTGCAGGCCAGACCGGTTCCCAAAGTCAAAATCGTCAACAGCGATAAAATCAAACGCATATTATGTTCTCCTTAATCTAATTTCAATTATTTTGCCCAACCCAATACGTAATTTCCGCTGGTAAAGCGGCTGTTACTGCGGGTGCGATAACGGCCCCGGTTCGGGTCCATGACATTAACATCGGCTGTGGTCGTGTCGTTCAGGCTGTGAATGATGTTGACGTGAAATCCGCCCACCTCTAATTCGTTATAAGCAATTAAAACCGGGCTGATACTTAGTTTTTGACTGACTAGCGGCTTGTCCCAGGTTCCGGCGGCCTTGACCACATACTCCATATTGATCGAAGCATCGTCCAAAATATGACCCAGACCTTCGCCGGTGATGGTGCCGTAAGCTGGACTAGCTTCGTTGCTGTTCCAATATTGAACAAATTGGTTCACCAGATCGAGCTGGTTTCTGACCCGCCGAGTCTGTGACATACAGCGAAGCCACCATTCGAGGGAGGCCGCCCAACAAGCTGTCGCGTCAAATTGGGCTACTGCCCGCGGATAATGAGCCGAATTTCTGTCCCATGCCATAACTTTCTCAAAATGCCAACTCCTAGCTTAAGTCTAACCAATTTAATTTAAGAAATAAAGCAAGTTGCAGATAATTTTTTGGGCGTGTTATATTTTGTCTTTAATAAATTTCAAGCTAAAGGTTTTTATAAACATGTCAGGACACAGTAAATGGCACACAATTAAGCACAAAAAAGGCGCGTTAGATGCCAAACGCGGAAAAATTTTTACCAAACTTATCAAAGAAATCACGGTTGCGGCCCGGGTGGGCGGAAGCGGTGACGTTGACCAAAATGCACGGCTCAGAAAAGTCGTGACGGACGCCAAAGGGATGAATATGCCCAATGACACGATTGACCGTGCCATCAAACGCGGAACCGGCGAACTCGAGGGTGTTAATTACGATGAGATCACCTACGAAGGCTACGGCATCGGCGGAGTTGCAGTTTTACTCGAAACCATGACCGATAATCGCAATCGGACGGTCGCCGAGATTCGCCACCTTTTTTCCAAAAATGGCGGAAACCTCGGCGAAGCCGGTTCGGTGGCCTGGATGTTCGATAAAAAAGGTTTAATTATCGTGGAAAAATCGGCAAAGTCCGAAGATGAATTATTCGAACTCGCGCTCGAAGCGGGAGCCGATGATATGCAAGAGGAAGGTGACGTTTTTGAGATCTATACCTCGCCCGAAAACTTTGATGCGGTTCACGAAGCCTTACAAAAGGCTCAGATTGAAATGCAATCCGCCGAAATAACCAGAATTCCTCAAACTTATACCCGTCTCGAAGGCGACGAGGCCAAAAAAATGCTCAAACTTTACGAAGCCCTCGATGATCACGACGATGTGCAAAACCTCTACGCCAATTTTGACATTGATGAGTCGGCTTATGAGTAACTGGTAATTGGTAACTGGTAACTGGTAACTGGTAATTGGTAATTGGTAACTGGTAATTGGTAATTGGTAACTGGTAATTGGTAACTGGTAATTGGTAACTGGTAACTGGTAACTGGTAATTGGTAATTGGTAATTGGTAATTGGTAACTGGTAAGTAGTTTATAAGGAGACCTAAAATGCGGGATTTTCGTCAGTTGAGAATTTGGGAATTATCGCATAATTTAACCTTGAAAATTTATCGGATTACAAAGGGTTTTCCGAAAGAAGAATTATTTTCTCTGACGAGTCAAATGAGACGATCCAGTAGCTCAATCCCAACTAATATTGCAGAAGGCTGTGGTCGAGGAAGCAATAGTGATTATGCTCGATTTTTGCAAATCGCAGTAGGATCATCCTCCGAACTTGATTACCAAATATTGCTTGCAAAAGATTTAGAATATATTGATAATACACTTTACGCTGAATTGAATAATGAAATTAGTAGTTTACAGAGACAACTTGTTGCTTTTCTGCAAAAAGTTAGGGCAGCTACCTAGTTACCAATTACCAGCTACTAATTACCAATGAGAGTTTTAGGCATTGATCCGGGAAGTGAAACGCTTGGTTGGGGCGTCGTTAAAAAGGATGGAAACTTTTACCGTCTGATTGATTATGGAACGGTCAAGTCTTCGCCCAAAGAGAGTTTCTCGAAACGTTTATTGAAAATTTATACTGATTTACAGGCGATTATCGAACGATTTCAACCCGAAGTCATTTCGGTTGAGGAAGCCTTCTTTGCGGTCAATGTCAAAGTTGCGCTCAAACTCGGACAAGTTCGCGGGGTAGTTTTACTTTTGGGGGAAAAAAACGGCTTAGAGATTGCCGAATATGCGCCCCGTCTGGTAAAACAAACGGTCGTCGGTTACGGCAACGCCGAAAAACATCAGGTGCAGGAAATGGTTAAGATCCTCTTGAAATTGCCAACTATTCCGCAACCGCATGATGCGGCAGACGCTCTGGCAATTGCCATTTGCCATTTTCACCATGCCGGAATGAAAGAAAAGATCAAACTCGCAAGTTTGAAAAACAAATAAGCAGGTAGGCAAAAGTTCTGCGACCTTTTGAAAATTAAGAAAACCTGGCAAATATTTGATGACATTTGGCTTTTAGTCTTTCTTAATTTTGCATTTTGCATTTTTAATTTTGCATTATTGCTTAGATATTTTAATTTTTATTGGGCTTTATACTACTAATTCTCACAAAGGAGGAAGAGCCAATGAGACGCTCATTCATCTTGATTTTCCTCGTTTTTCTCGCTTTCGTCTCTCCGACCCAAGCTCAGAAGAAACGCAATTTACCGTCCAAAAATCCGAATTCTCTGAATTCAAGTGTGGTTATCGTCATTGACGACCGGCTGGCAGTTTTGCGGGTTCAGCCGGGTCTGTACTCAGACTCGATCCAAAGAATGCGAACCGGGCGAATTCTGGCCATTTCAGGTTACAAGCAATTTGACGGAATAACCTTTTATCGGGTCATTGTTCCCCCTCGCAATTATGGCTGGGTACAGGCCGAAGCCGTGATTGGCAAAAACAAAAAAGGCGACGATGAAAGGCTGATGCGGCTCATCCAAACCTCCGAAGGTTTTGAAAAAATCGAACGCCTCACAATTTTTCTGGAAAACTTTCCGAGGTCGTCTCTCCGTCCGGCAGTACTGCTCCTATTGGGCGATCTGGCCGAGGAAATAGCTCTCAAATTGTCACGCGACGCTACCCGCCGACTCGACAAACGCGAGATGGCTGCCTCCGGCGCACCGCTTCACAGTTTTTATTTAAATCATCCGATTCTGGATCGTTACCGCAAACTCGGAGTGGATTTTTGGTTTAATTCAGCGACCAAAAGTTACCATTACAATGGTGTCAGTTGGAGAGAGATTTTTACCAAATTCCCAAAAAGCAGTGAAGCGGAAGAAGCCCAAAAACGGCTCGAATTATTAAAAGAAAAGATGGCGAGGGCTAAGTAAACTCCAGTCTTGGGTTAAAAATCAGAATTGAAAATTAGACCAGGGATCAACACCGATGAGGCAGATTTTCGCTGATTCATTAGACATTATTTGAAATAAACTTGATTCAGATTTAACCAAAAATTTGCCCGCGAATGAACGCGAAAAAACGCGAATAAAATCCTTTTTTGTTCTCAAAATGAATCAATTTGAATCGCTATTAAAAAATATTCGCGCAGATTAGTGTGATTCGCGGGCAAATTCTTATTTCAAATAATCTCTATTAAAAATGTTGACAAATCCAGCCAGGATATTTCAAAAATAATCGGTGAAAAGCTGCTGAATCCGTGAAGATCAGCGTCTAATTTTAGCTTTGATTTCAACTCGGACTCAGGTTAAGAAAAACATCCAAAGGCAAAACTGTTAACTGCCAACCGCCAATTGCCGACTGATTTCGGCGGCAATTTTCGCATTATTTTCTAGGAGCGCGATATTGGCGCGGAGCGTTTGACCTTTGCTTTGAGCAGACATTTTGGCCAGCAAAAACGGCGTCACCTCTTTGCCGGAGATGTTTTGTGTTTCGGCTTCGACCAGAATTGATTGCAAAATTGCTTCCAGTTTTTCGCGCGGCACTTCAAATTCTGCCGGAACCGGTGCGGTTAAAAGAATCGCATTCGGCATTTGAAGTGTGTCTCGGGCTTTCACAATTCGGGCAACTTCGGCGGCTGTTTCAACTCTTTCATCCACTATTAAGCCGCTCTCTCGGGAATAAAAGGCTGGCATTTCACTGCATTGGTAGCCGAGAATACAGACGCCGTTGGTTTCGAGCCATTCCCGGGTAGCCGGCAAATCCAAAACGATCTTGGCACCGGCGCAGACAACCAGCATCGGAGTTTGGGCAAGTTCCGGCAAATCGGCTGAAATGTCCGGGAAACTGCCGCGATGAACTCCGCCGATCCCGCCCGTGGCAAACACTTTGATTCCGGCCCGATGCGCGATAAACATGGTGGTGGCCACGGTGGTGGCGCAATTCAATTTTTGGGCAACCGCAATCGGCAAATCGCGCCGGCTGATTTTGCGAATAGATTTATCAGTGGCCAGTCTTTCGAGCTGAGATTTATCTAATCCGACCCAAAATTCACCGTCAAAAACCGCAATGGTGGCCGGCACTGCGCCGTTGTCGCGGACAATATTTTCCAACTTTTCTGCGGTTTCGAGATTGTTCGGATAGGGCAAACCGTGAGCGATGACGGTAGATTCTAGCGCAACGATCGGCTGATTTTGCTGCAAAGCGACTGCAACTTCCTGATTAAATTTCAAATCCATCTTAAATTACGAATTACGAGTTACGAATTGCTAATTAAGAGTTACGAATTGCTAATTTTAAATTTGAGAATTCGTAATTCGTAATTCGTAATTGTTCTATTTGATCAGTTTAAAGATGCGGTCAAAACGCGGGCTGGTGATACAACTGAGCATGGTGCCCTCACTGCGGTCACACGACCAATAAACAAACATTGCCCGGCCGACAATCAAATCACGATGAACAAAGCCCCAGAAACGGCTGTCTTCGCTGTTGTCGCGGGCATCTCCCATCACAAAATATTGATCATTAGGCACTTTGTTTATCTTACCGGCAACTCCGTATTTGTAATCTGAACGATCAATCGGTTGTCCGTTTTGAACCATTTTCATTGTTCGTTCGCTGTAAAAAACATCGTAAGTCTGATCAGATTGCCGAGGCTCGACTTCTCTGGCCTTGAGGGCCGCGCCTTCCGGAGCGTCGCCCGCTACCCGATGTTCAGGCAACAGTTTATCATTGATAAAAACCTGATTATTGCGAAATTCTACCTTGTCACCGGGCATTCCAATTACTCGTTTAACGTAATTGGTAAAATATGGCGGGACTCTTTCCTGTGTTTTACCGTCGCGAAAGCCCGGGTATTTGAAAACGATGATGTCCCCGCGTTCAATTTCGCGTTGGGGTAAAAATGGGACGGGTTTGCCGCCCGGAGCAAAAGCAAATTTATTGACCAATAGATAATCACCGATCAAAATCGTATTCTGCATCGAACCGGTCGGCACCGTGACGGCTTGCAAAATAAAGGTCATTCCGAAAATTGCCATTATCAGCGTTGTCACAAATGATTCAAAATATTCGCGAAAAACGCCTTTCGGCGGCGGGATTTTCTTCTTTTTATGAATTTCTTCTTCTTTGTTATTATTACTCATCTCAAAAAATCGTAGAAAAGTTTTCGGGGAATGACAAGTTAAAATCGTCTAAACCAGCCAAACTCAGTTATTTTTACGTTCCTTACCGAAATTTAGTTTCTGCAAAGCCAAATTTGCGGCCGCCATTTCAGCCGATTTAATCGAAGAGCCGTTTGCTTCGACCCGATCATTGTCCCAGACCGCCTCGACCGAAAAAATCCGCTGATGCGGGGGGCCTTCGGTTTTAACCACATTATAAGTTGGTGCAGCACGTTTTTCAGACTGTAACGCCTCCTGCAAAAGGGTTTTGTAATCAATCGAAGAGTGCGGCGTAATTTCCCGAAAATCTGCGGCCAAGATTTTTTGCACAAAAGCGCGGGCTGAAATGTAGCCGCTATCAAAAAAGATGGCGGCAATGACGGCTTCGAGTCCATCGGCAAGCAGTGCCTCTTTGCGACGTCCGCCGGTTTTTTCTTCGCCGCGCCCGACCCGTAAATACTCGCCCAGACTCAGTTTTTGCGAGTTTTTGGCCAATGTTTTGGTACTTACCAACTGATGCTTCATGAGGGTTAATTCGCCTTCGCTGGCAGTCGGATATTTATTAAAAATATATTCGACCACCGCCATTCCCAACACTGCATCCCCAACAAATTCGAGCGATTCATTTTGTAAATTACGAATCTCGGTTTCACTCCCGACGGGCATCTTTTCATATGCCCACGAACGATGCGTCAATGCCCGTTCAAGCAATGCCGGATTCCGAAATTGATAACCGAGAATCTGTTCAAGTTTGGCTAATTTTTTTGACATTAAAAGTAA
>JANOEF010000575.1:0-6556 GCA_031413075.1 Acidobacteriota bacterium
AAAACTCAGGAAAAGTCTTTCCGCCCCCTTTTTCGTTTGACTTGGCGTTCTCTTTTCTCCTTCCGCAATCTTTGGCTCATTGTATTTTTGCCATTTTTTACTGACCTCTTCTACTTCATCCGCAGCTTCATACAATAACCACATTGCTGTTTGTGCTGTTAAGACCCAATTCTCTACATTTTCCTTCTCCGGCGTTTGATAATCTTGCAGAAACATCTCTTGTTTCAAAAATCGGTTCGTTACTTCCAAGTCAAATCTTCTGAGAAATCTTTGATAGACCTCTTTCAAATTTAATCTTTTTCGCTCCTCTCCGATCACCGCTACAAACACATCTTCCTTGAAGACTCGTTCTCCCGTTTTCTCATCCAAAACCCGGAAACTCACTAAATCAAAGACGGCTTCTTTCATCGAAAATCCATCTGCACTATGCATCAGCATTTCGTTCCATCGTCTAATCTCGATCCGTAACTTTCTCCCTTTCTTCGTTTTAGTAAAAACTTCGGTTTGCTCATCCGCTTCATTTTCATAGATCGAAGCCTGATATTTGGTAATCGTCTTTTCCTTCTTTTGAACAACCCAATCGCCTGAGACTTCTCTTAAATACCAATCTTCGCCGTAAATCTGCGGCGCTCCTCCCGTCTCTTTGGGCTCCGCAAAACATACTTTGCGCCCGTGTCTGAGCCGTGTGATGCTCACCAAATTCTTGACTTTGCTGGTCGGTGATAAATACTTCGGAGACCCAAAACTGGTGTCCGCCGTGTTCACATTGAGCAGTTGTTTGAACTCTTCCCGATTGCACAGCTCAACCATTTTCCGTCCCGCCACACTCACATAATCGGTTTCTGGACCAGCTATTTCCACCTCAAAGGGCAACGACCAACGATTCTCAAAATCTGCTACATTGATACTTAACAACGGATACCCAATTCCGATCGGCTTGTTCCCGCGAATCACGGTGTTGGCTTTGTAAACAAATTGCAAATCTTTCAAACATTTTGAATGTTCTCGAAACAGCGACACTCCGTCGGTTTGCCAATCAATTATCGGTTTCCACTTAAAACGCGCTAAGAATAATCTCTGTAATGAATTACGTCTCTCATGACGCTCCCCGGAGGTTCTCGCTAATTTGGAAATAGTCTCGCTAATCGAAGAATATTGATAATGATAAACCGGGCTTTCGCTCAACCCAACCACACTTTTGGCAGATTTGTAACTCGCTAAAGCCATCACTAAATTGGTAAAGGCTTTGGAAAGTGGAAAGTTTAGTTGTAAAATAGCACGGCAGAATTGTTCGGTTAAAAAAATTGTTTCATACCAAAATTCTAAACTGTTCAATTCTGCTTTTCAAATAACTCCGTTTTCGCCAAAAGTTTAGTAAATAAATGATCTAATTGATCTAAATACTGTTTGCAATGTGCTGATAGCTACGTAGATGATGTCTTATAAAAACCTTCATTAAATTACCTACACCAAGTAATTAATGAAGGTTTTGTTTATTGAAAATAATTGTTGATAAATATTAACCGAAAAGCATTTCCGAACGAAAAAAACAAGGCACACGAGCATCTCGAACGGATTTTAGAAGCACCTTTGAACAAAAAACACGAAATTGAAGACGAAGGCTATAAACTCGACGCAGAAGAATTATCGGAAAACATTATCCTGATATTGCATTAGACAAAACTAATATTGATAATTTATCTTCGAGATTGGAAGAACTAAAAACGAAAATCTAATTCGCGTCTATTCGCGTGATTCGCCGGCTAAATTTTCTTTTTAGACGCTCTCGGACGACTTGGGATTGAGGCAGAAACGCGAGAAGGATAAGGTAAGCGTGTTGTCAGCGTTGAAAACATGCTCTTTCACTTCCGCCTTTATCGCGTCCAATCATTAACGACTAAATTCGGAACTTCCTCAAAATCTTTCAGGTTGCGAGAAATTAAAATTGCTGTTTGGGAAATGGCGATTGAGGCGATTTTCAAATCCATTGAGCCGATCCGAATCTTGTTTAATTTTAAATCCTGAAAAACTTTAGCGGCGTTTTCGTCAAAATCTAAAACCCGTGGATTGCGATAGGCTTCCAAAGAACGATGTAATCTTTCGTAAGCATAAATTTGTTGCTCAATTGTTTTGGCTTTGGCAATAAAAGCCATCCAACCCCGCAACTGTTCTTCAAAAGTTATGATTGTGGTAAAGAGTTCGTCAGGTGAAAACTGTTCGAGTTTGTGTCGTAATTTTGAGGATTCAAGAAGTCTTTCACGGTTGAGTAAGCTAAGGCAATCAGTATCAAGGATTATCATTTATCTTCTTCCTCGTCATAAACCATTTGTTGCGATTCACGATACTCACGCCCAAGTCGCATTGCTTCTTCGTGAGCAGGATCGTCGGCAAAAATCCCAAGATGTTGTTTCCACCAAGGAACTTCGGTTCTGTCGCCTTTTTTTTCAGCTTTGCTTTTCAATAAAGCAACCTCAGCCTCTAATACAGCTATTCGGTTTTCTAATTCAGTATTAGTCATAACGAAATCATTTTATCACAATTGAAATTTTGTTCAATAGACTTTTTTTCGCGTTTATTTGCGTGATTCGCGGCCCTTGATTTTCTATTCAGATGCTCTCGGAAGATTTGGGATTGAGGCTTCTTCTAGTGCAAAATTAAAAGTTAAAAATTAAAAAAGTCAGATTTTAACCAGACTTTTTCATTTTACACTTTTGATTTTTCATTGAGCCGACACGTTCCTTGACGGTCGCGTTTCCGCATTGTATTTAAGGCAAATTCTCTAAATCGTTCAAATCTTTATATCTTCCGCTGGCTTTTTTGTTGATTTTGAGTTGTTTGAGACTGATTAGATTGACGCTTACTTCATCAAATTTAACGATTTCTTTTTCGGCAAAGCATTCCTCAAATTCAACGCCGTCAATGTAGGTTGAAACTTCCAGACGAAACGGAGGAACTCCCATTCGGACGATTTTTTTATCGTTCAAAAATAACTCCTTGGTTAATTGAGGCGAGGAAAAACCAAATTGCTCTAATGATTTGAGAACTTTTTCCGCATTTTCTTCGCTAATTTTTATCCAAATATCCATATCACCAGTCGGACGCGGATAGCCGTAATAGCCAACCGCATACCCGCCAATCAAAAGATATTCGGCATTATTCTCGTTCAGCAATTCCAAGAACTCTTTGAAGTCTTGCGGAATTTTCATCATAACCGTAAGCTACCTGACGCATCATTTCTATGGCTTCCAGACGTTTTTCGGGAGTTTGAGCCAGCCAATATTCTTTTTCGTCAGATTCATCAATCGCAGTTATGTTGATAATATTGCGATTTATTTTAATCCTTTCAGTAACTTGCATAGTGTCATTTTAACATAATTTCAACAATTCGCGTTTATTCGCGTGATTCGCGGGCTAAATTTACTTTTCAGATGCTCTCGGAAGATTTGGGATGACTCAGTTCAAAATTAAAAGTTAAAAATTAAAAAAGTCTGATTTTAGCAGGAATGTATAATTTTACACTTTTGATTTTTCATTGAGCCGACACGCTCCTTGACAGTCCTAGTTTCCGCCTTTTACGCCACGGCAAATTCAGTAAATTTACGTTTTTCAGGTGAGTAAAAAGCCAAGACAATATCTGATTTCGGCACACCTTTTTCCAGTAAATATGTCGCTACACCTTCCTCAGTTCCGTCGTAGTGAATCCAAATTTTGCCGTTGATAATTTCGACATCAATGACGGCGTAATTATAGCGTTTAGTTCCTTCAAAACCATTGACCATCAACAAATATCGGTCGTGATTGCGGTCAAAAACAGGTTTTTTTTGCAGAGAACTGTTGACGTATTGATGCTTTGCCCGATAGCTAATTATTTCTTCAATATAATCACGATATTTTTCTAAGTCAGCCATTTTACAATTCCCTCCTCGCTTGCTCTGAAAATCAGAAGTTTGATGTTCAATTTTTCCAACACAAGTTTTTTCAATGCGTCGGAAAATTCATTATCAAATATTTCTTCTTCAAGAGCTAAATAAAGCACCCGATTCGCTTCAAATTCGGACATAACCACTTGATACATCAGAAATTGTCCGATTGCGTCTTGAGTTTCGGAAATAATTGATTTTCCTAAAAAACTCTTGACCTCAACCGCTATTTTAGCATTTCCTTTCTCTGCCGCAATAAGTTTTTCTGCACCCAAATCAACAAACAAATCCGCCGAACCAAGTTTCATCGAATACGGATCGTGAGTAATTGTCCAACCGTCATTGATTAGTGCATTTTTAACAATATCGTGAACTTTATCTTTCGCAGGCATAGTAAGGCTATTTTAACATCAATTTTTGAATAGAAAAAGAGCGATTATTCGCGTGATTAACGGGCTAAATTTTCTGTTCAGAGACTCTCGGAAGATTTGGGATTGAGGCTTCTTCTAATTCAAAATTAAAAGTTAAAAATTAAAAAAGTCAGATTTTAACCAGAATTTTTCATTTTACACTTTTAATTTTTCATTGAGCCGACACGCTCCTTGACGGTCCTAGTTTCCGCCTTTCAGAAAATAGCTGTAATTTTTCAATCGCTATGGTAATATTGGCTTTATGATACAGACTTTAGAAGCAGTAGTTGACGAAAAAGGCAAAATTAATTTGTTGACGGAAATTCGTTTGAAGGAAAGCAGACGGGCGTTAGTAACAATTTTGGACGAGAAGCCGAAAGTTTCAACCGATTTAAGCGTCGAAATGCCTACCAATGAAGTTGTCAGCGATGAAGAAGTCCTCGGAGTCTGGGCAAACCGCAAAGAATCCGCTCAAGAAATCGCCCGTAAAATCCGCGAAGAAAACCGCAAAATAAAATGACCGATCATTTGACCGACACAAATGTTTTTTCCGAAATTTTCAAAGGCAATGCGGATGTCAAGAAGTTTGTCGAGAGTTTTGAAAACGCAATAGACACAACCGTTTATGTCGAATGTCTGCAAGGCTCAAAAGGAAATCAAGAAAAACTGATTATCAAAAAATATCTCTCCCGTTTTCCAATTTTTTATCATACGCCAAGCATCTCAAAACAAACGATTGCCTTGATTGACCAATATTCCAATTCACACGGGTTGCTGTTGCCCGATGCTCAGATTGCAGCTGTTTGTCTTGAATATGATTTAACGCTAATAACTTACAATGTTGGTGATTTCAAATTTATCAATGGTCTGAAATGGTTAAAACCTAATGTTTGATTAATGACTAAAAATTATTCGTGTAATTCGCGGGCTAAATTTTCTTTTCAGATGCTCTCGGAAGATTCGGGATTGACGCTTCTTTTAGTTCAAAATTAAAAGTTAAAAATTAAAAAAGTCTGTTTTTACCAAGAACTTTTAATTTTTCATTGAGCCGACACGCTCCTTAACAGCCCTGGTTTCCGCCATTTCATTTACCAATCCAATCAGCTAAATTAGCTTTAACTTTTTGCAAACGGACTGGGAAAATTTCGCCAAGTTTGCCGACAAAAATTGTTTCGGAAACTACGGCTAAACGGGATAAACGAATCACGCTTTCGGATTTGAGTCGGGTTTGGACAAAATCGGAATCGGTTTTCAGAATTACTTCGTCAAAATTTGGAATTGCCTGGTGAATTTGCGAGGAAATCATACAAACTAGCCAGTCATTGTAACTTGAAGGAATTTGGGCAATCAGTAGTGAAGGACGCAAACTGCCGAGAATTAAATCTGTCTGCGGGAATCTGAAAAGGACAATTTCCCCTGCTTTGCCTAACCCCATTTTTCTTGTAAATCCTCTTCGCTGTAAGTCGTTTCATCTTCTAAATCTTTCATCGCTTGGTTGAGCGAAAACTCCGACCATTGTTTATCTTCGCTTTCCTGTTGCTCATATTTTTGCGAGAGAAATTCAATGAAATGCAAAACTTCGGTCTGTGCGGCGACTGGCAAATTTTGCATTTTTGAATTTAGAACTTCGGTAACAATCATAATTTTACGTCCTCGAAACGAATTTTAGCATAAGTCTTTTAATAGAAAAAAATAATTCGCGTTTATTCGCGTGATTCGTGGGCTAAGTTTTCTTTTCAGATGCTCTCGGAAGATTTGGGATTGAGGCTACTTCTAGTTAAAAATTAAAAGTTAAAAATTAAGAAAGTGTGTTTTCAACCAGAATTTTTCATTTTACATTTTTAATTTTTCATTGAATGGTCGTTTCCGCCTTTATCGCGTCCAATCATTGACGACTAAATTCGGGACGGCTTCAAAATCTTTGAGGTTGCGGGAAACTAAAATTGCTGTTTGGGAAATGGCGATTGAGGCGATTTTCAAATCCATTGAGCCGATGCGGATTTTCTCTGCTTTTAGGGTTTTGTAGATTTCAGCGGCGTTTTCATCAAAGTTCAGGACAGCAATTTCCCTAAAATTTTCAAGAAAACCGCACAATCGTTGATAGGCAAAAATTTGTTGTTCCATATTTTTACATCGGGAAAGGTAGGTAAGCCAGCCCCGCATCTGTTCTTCAAACGTAATGATTGTCGTAAAAATTTCATCGGATGGAAATTCGTTAAGTTTTCT
>JANOEF010000576.1:0-14546 GCA_031413075.1 Acidobacteriota bacterium
AACTGTTTCAGCTTCCAACCATTCTTTTAATAATGGCGTATATTCGACAATTCGCTCCAAATCTAACCCCAAAATTAAATCAGCTTCAGAATATCGAACTTCTTTGTTTTGAGTAGTCATAAATTTATCTCCAACTTGTAACGCCAATCTTACTATAAATTCAACTCCAAGTTAAGTGCTTGTTTTTTTACCTCAAACAAATTCTAATTTATCCTACTTATCCCTTTCATCATTTTTTGTTATACTTTTGAAATGATGTTTCGCGGTATTTTGTTTATTCTTCTCTTCCTTCTTTCAGTTTCCGACATTTTTGCACATTTCAAACTGCTTGAAGAACCAACAATTCGAGTAGCTTTGACGACCAATGCCCGCTCGGTTTCGATCACGACGGCTGATTCACAACTCGTTTCAGTTTCGCCCGATGAGCAACCTAAGTTTCTGGGTATTTCAAAAATTACAGTCGCGGCTCGTTCATATCGTCCGCCGGTTTTTGAGCGGTATTATTTCGAAATTTCTAATCTGGCGACCCGAGAAGAGGCTGATTTGTTAGCCAAAGATGTTAAAGAGGCACTCAATGAAACAACCCTCGTTAACCTTGACGCCAAAACGGGAAACACCTATCGAATCCGGATCGGTGACGCCAAAGATACGCTCGAAGAAGCAAATACTTACAAAGAATTTTTGGCGGAAAAGGGTTTTGAAGATGTGGAGATCATCACCGAAAGTTATCAGCAACCTTCAGAAGAAGCCCTTTTACTTTCTCAACAAATCAATACTAACACGACCTCGCAAATTCGCAGTTTAATTCTCTCAAACCCTGCTAATACAGCAGTTAACACCGACACTATCCAACCAACCGGAAGTTCAATAAATCCAAATTTGCGCGAAGTCATTGTCAATGGAGGAAAATCGGCGAGTTTTAATTCGCTCAAACCCGTCATGATCAGCTCAACCAACGAGCGCAATATTCCGGTTCGGTTTAATGGCAAAGCGTATCGCGGAAAGTTGGAAATGTTTGTCAACGGACGCGGCACTTTGAGTGTTATAAATGTGGTCAAAGTTGAGGATTATGTGCGCGGAGTAGTTCCGAATGAACTTGGATTCCCGGCGCTCGAAGCGCAAAAAGCCCAGGCCGTTGCGGCTCGAACCTATGCGGTCAGCAAAGCCGGACAGTATGCCAACGAAGGTTTTGATGTGTTCCCAACTACTCAATCTCAGGTTTATCGTGGGTTTGGTTCAGAAACTGCGATGGGAAATCAAGCCGTCGCCGAGACTCGCGGCATTATCGCGCTTTATCAGGGTAAACCGATTCGGGCGATGTACACTTCAACCTGCGGTGGACGCACCGAAGATGTCAAAAATATTTATACCGATTATGATGCCCCATATTTGAAGGGCGTCGAATGTGCCTTTGAAGGTCGCGAATATTTTCAAACCATGATGGTTAAAACCAATCGCGAACCGGCCGCTATCAAAAACGATAATTATTTAGAGCTCGTCCGAATCACCTCGCAATTTGCGGCTAACGGTTTTGTCTTATATGGAAATCGCTTTTCGGACGACTGGTTTCAGCAATCGCCGACGGGAGCCGAACTCTCGAGTTGGCTCGGACAAATGGCCGGTCGGTTCGCTAAACCTTTTCCGCAAATTTCGAATGATTCCGGAAAAAACATCGAATTTTCCCGCTTTTTAGCTTCGATGCTCTATTCGCCCGAATCAACCGATACTTTGCTCAGCGATGGTGACATCAATTATCAACTTTCATTTGCCGATGCGGACAAAATCCCGACTGATCAACGGGCAAATTTGGCGATGCTCTTTCGCGACGGTTGGCTCTCACTTTATGGCGACGCCACCTTTCGCCCGGATGAAAAAATGTCGAGAAGCCGACTAATCCGTTTAATTTATTCGATTTACGCCAAAAAGAAATGGCTTCCGACCATGCAAAACGGTTCGGCCAAAACGACGGTTGACGGCAAATTAGTCCTGAAATCAGGCAAAGGTGAAAAACAACTCGTTTTGCGCCCTGACGTTTTTCTTTTCAGACAGTTCGGAGACACGTTTTATCAAGTCAAAGAAACTGCCCTCATTGGCGGCGAAATTGTCAATTACCAAACTAATTTACTGAACGAAGTCATTTATTTAGAAGTTAAACCGAGTACACAAACAGCCACTCCGGAAAGAGCCTCGCCCTTTACGATGTGGACAGCTAATCTCTCGGCCTCGGCCGTCCAATCCCGCCTGTCGCGTTATGTTCGCGGATTCGGCACACTTTACGATGTCAACATCAAACGCAAAGGCTATTCTCGCCGCGCCATCGAACTCGAAATCATCGGCTCAAACGGCAGGTTTTCACTGGTCGGCGGAAAAATCCGCTCGGCCCTCAGAATTAAAGAACAACTTTTTGTAATGAATAAACGTTACGATTCAAACGGCCGGGTCATGGCCTATAATTTTACCGGCAAAGGTTGGGGACACGGCATCGGGATGTGTCAATACGGGGCTTTCGGACTCGCCAAACAAGGCTACAAATACGATGCAATTTTGAAACATTATTACTCAGGCATTGAGTTACCGAAAAGTTATTAAAAGGCGACAGATCCTGCAATTTTCAATAGATTAAGCACCAATGCCCAATTAACCATGGACAATCGGCAATAAATAAACCCCTCAAACCAAAGTTACTCAACTATTTGCAAACTTTTCTTTATTTTCAATCGGCCGCATTTCTTTTGCTTACCTGCAACTATCAAAGTTTGATTTTCATTCGACGTAAAGTTCTTAGATCTTCTTCGGTTAAATCGAGTTCGATTTCTTTTTTGGCGTATTGGGTGAAACGCTCCACCAATTCCTGCAAGCCGATTTCCAGACGCAGGGTCAGATTCGGCTCGTAACCGATTTCGCGCAGATTTTCGATGGCTTCGATCACCCGCGGAGATTTTTCTATCGCCGAATTAATAGCTTCGCCGAGTTCGTGAACTGCTTTTTTGGCATCGTCGTCGAGATTCATTTTATGTCTTGTGTCAATGCTACGAAAGGTTTGCCAAATAGTCAAAAAAGGGATGCCAAGATTTTAACTTCTGAGTATCCTTTTTTGGGGAGGCAGGGGGAATTTATGGTCGTTGAGCAACATATTTTCGGTTATTTCAGTTAAATCAGGAATGAGATGGTGAACGCAAAACTTCCTCAGCCGAAAAAGTTTGATGAGACCGTCTCACGATGCACCAGTCAGAGAATACTGAAAAGCAAGATTTTCTGATCAAAACTATTTTGCGACTAGAACCGACTAAAATTAGACGCTGATTTTACGGATGAGGCAGATTGACGCGGAAATAATTGAAAACAATCGGCGTCAATCTGCTCAATCAGTGTTTTTCCGCGTCTCATTTCTTATTTTTTTCAATTAATTTTTTATCAGAAAATCCTGTCCTGAATAATTTATCAAATCAGGACCCGGACAAAATAATTTTAAGCCGGATTGAATATCATCTTCAAACGAATTCTCCGCGTCGCATCGGTGGCGGATGCCGCCTGAAGGCGGGACTCAGAACTTTGTTTATCAAAAAAGTCAATTTTACCCCTCCCCCCAAACTCTCTCTTGAAAGCTATTACAAAACTCTTACAATTGATTGGGAAATAATCTGTTACGATTTTGTTCAGGGCGTTTTAGACGGCGTCCTGATTTTAAGTTTATTTGGAATTATTGAAAAATATGAACGCGATCGAATACAGACGCAACAACGAAAATAAAATCCAGTGGCTCACCATGAGTGCAATGTTTGCTTATCATGTCCTCGCGATTTGGGCGTTATTTACTTTTAGCTGGACAAATTTAGCCGTCACCGCATTTCTGTGGTGGTTCGTCCAAAGTTTTGGTCTCGGCATCGGATATCATCGCCTGCTGACACACCGCGGATTCAAAACTTCAAAAACATTTGAATATTTTCTGACCTTCCTGGCTTCGATTTCGATGCAGTCGGGTGCTATTACCTGGGTCACCAGTCACCGAATCCATCATGCGTTTACTGATACCGACACCGATCCCCATTCGCCGGTCAAAAAAGGTTTTTGGTGGGCACATCTTTTTTGGGCCCTTAAGGGTTCGGCTCAGAAAAATGATAACGCTACTGAATTGCGTTTTTCGCCCGATTTGATGAAGGATAAAGTTCACGTTTTTCTTAATAAATATTACATTATTCCAACCGTCGTGCTAGCCGTAATTCTGTTTGCGATCGGCGGGTATTCGATGGTTTTATGGGGAATATTCCTGCGCACGACCTGGTCCTGGCATTGCACCTGGCTCGTCAATTCCGCCACTCATTTATGGGGAACCCGCCGTTTTGAAACAAAAGAAGATTCACGAAATAATGGGTGGGTCGCGCTCCTGACCTGGGGCGAAGGCTGGCATAACAATCATCACGCCTACCCGACTTCGGCCCGGCACGGTTTAACCTGGTCTGAATTTGATATTAACTGGCTCCAACTTAAAGTTTTAGAAAAAGTTGGCTTGATTTGGGAGATGAAAGAATTTGACCTCAAAGCCTATGAAGCCAAGCAACTTATAAATGCGGAACCGCTTGAAAATGTTCCGGAAGCCTGGCAACAAGCCGCGTAAGTGAACATCCCCAAAATCCGGAAAAAGGTAAGAGTAAAATAGAAAATTACTTTTACCTTTTTCCTTTTTACTTTTGTCTTTGGTCAGCATTGGGTTAAAATTTGATTAACTATGAGCGAAAGACGAGAAATATTTGAAACATCATCGGGTATCGAATTGCCCAACGATTTTAACCCAACCAATACAAACATTGACTTTAACGGAATCGGCGAGGCCGGCGAGTATCCCTACACCCGGGGCGTACGCCGCAATATGTATCGAGGCAGATTTTGGACGATGCGCCAGTATGCCGGTTTTGCGACCGCTGAAGATTCAAATAAACGCTATAAATATCTGCTTTCTCAGGGAACCACCGGGTTATCGGTGGCGTTTGATCTGCCAACTCAGATCGGGCTTGATTCCGATGACAGTTTGTCTCTGGGCGAGGTGGGAAAGGTTGGAGTGGCGATTGATTCGCTGGACGATATGCTGACGTTGTTTGATGGCATTCCGCTCGATCAGGTTTCAACTTCGATGACCATCAACGCCACCGCCTCCACGCTTTTGTGTCTCTATCTGGCGGTCGCGCGAAAACAAAATGTTTCGTTCGATAAAGTCAACGGGACGATTCAAAACGATATTTTAAAAGAGTATATTGCCCGCGGAACTTATATTTATCCGCCCAAACCGAGTTTGAGATTGATTACCGATACTTTTGCTTTTTGCGCCTCAGAGGTGCCGAACTGGAATACGATTTCGATTTCGGGTTACCATATCCGCGAAGCCGGTTCGACCGCCGCACAGGAAATTGCTTTTACGCTGGCAGATGCGATTTGTTATGTTGAGTCTGCCATCGCAGTCGGTTTAAAAGTTGATGATTTTGCGCCGCGTCTCTCGTTTTTCTTCAATTCGCACAATAATCTTTTAGAAGAGATAGCCAAATTCCGCACGGCTCGCCGTTTGTGGGCCAAGATCATGAAAGAAAGGTTTGCCGCCAAAAATCCGAAATCTTTGATGTTGCGTTTTCACACACAGACTGCCGGTTCGACCCTCACCGCCCAACAACCCGAAGTAAATGTCGTTCGCACCACCATCCAGGCCCTGGCGGCCGTCCTCGGCGGAACTCAAAGCCTCCACACCAACGGGATGGATGAAGCCTTAAGTTTGCCAACCGAAAAAGCGGCCCGAATTGCTCTCAGAACCCAACAGGTAATCGCTTACGAATCCGGCGTGGCCGACATTGTTGACGCTCTGGCAGGAAGTTATGCAATCGAAGAATTAACCAATCAATTGGAGCAAAAAGCTGCGGATTATATTCAAAAAATTGACGATTTAGGCGGGATGTTAAAAGCCATCGAAGCGGGTTTTCCGCAACGTGAAATCCAGGAAGCCGCCTATCAGTATCAAAAAGCAGTCGAACGGGAGGAGGCCATCGTGGTCGGCGTCAATAAATTTGAGACGGACGAGGCAAACACCATCGGAACACTGAAAATTGATGAGCAAATCGAACGTAATCAAGTGGAACGGCTCCAAGCCGTGCGGGCCAAACGGGATGCTGCCAAAGCAACGAGTTCCCTCACCAAACTCAAATCATTGGCCCAATTGGACGAAAATCTGGTGCCCACGATTCTGGAATGCGTCGAGAACTACGTCACAGTTGGTGAAATAAGTCATTGCTTGAGAAGCATTTGGGGCGAATATCGGGAAGGACTGACGCTCTAAAAAATTGATTGATAACCAAGATTATACGGCTCGTGTTAGTATATGGTATGGCAACTCTTAGAATTAAACCCGACCCCCTTGATTCGATTCTCAATCTGTGGGAGACCGAATGCCAAGAGATTAGCAAAAAGTTAGCCGCTGCTAACACTGAGGTCGAATTCAAACTGATTGCCTACAAAGAATTCATTTATGTTGATTGGCTGATTATTCCCGAAAACCTCCGCAATCAAGGCCTCAGCACCAAATTTTTTAATGAACTGGTGGCAGCTGCCGATTCAATCAATTGCCCGCTCGCGCTGACACCTGATCCTTCGTTCGGAAGCTCGGACGAATCCCGTTTAGAAGAATATTACAAACGATTCGGTTTTATCAAAAATATCGGCAAAGATCGTGATTTTTCAACTAACCATTTAATGATCCGCCCCAGAAAGAATGGCTGAACGTCGAGACTCGGATTCAATCATTTGCAGTTTTGGACAATATCTTGAACCTTTCAAAAGCCAGTCTTTCCAACTCTTCGCGATGATCGGGATGAGCGATTGAAATCAAAGCTAAGGCACGTTGACGAAGCGTTTGGCCGTAAAGATTGACTCCCCCAAATTCGGTCACCACCCAATGAACATTGGCTCTGGTCGTGACCACCCCGGCTCCTTCTTTCAAAAACGGGACAATTTTCGATTCTCCTCTGGCCGTCGCCGAGGGCAAGGCAATGATCGGTTTACCGCCTTCGCTGACGGAGGCGCCGCGCATAAAATCCATCTGTCCGCCGACGCCTGAATACATCCGTGAACCGATCGAATCGGCACAGACCTGTCCGGTTAGATCTACCTCGATCGCGCTGTTAATGGCCGTAACTTTGGGATTTCGCCGAATCACGGCCGGGTCATTGACGTATGCCACGTCGAGCATGGCAATTTCCGGATTATCATCAATAAAATCATAGAGTTTGCGGGTTCCCATGACAAAGCTGGCGACGACCTTTTTTGGATGAACTTTTTTCCGCTTGCCGTTGACCACCCCGGATTCGAGCAGCGGAATCAACCCATCGGAGAACATTTCGGTATGCACACCGAGGTCTTGATGGCCCGTCAGAGCCAGTAAAACCGCATTCGGAATGGCACCGATTCCCATTTGCAGAGTGGCGCCGTCTTCAACCAATGCCGCACAATTAACCCCAATTGCAATTTCTTGCGGGGTAAGCTCCATCAATGGAAGTTCAGGGATTTCGTCCTCCACCGCCACGGCATAATCAATTTCCTGGACGTGCAGCAATCCGTCGCCATGAGTGCGCGGCATTTTCGGATTAATTTGAGCAATCACGCATTCGGCCATTTGGACACCGGCCAAGGTGACATCTACTGAGGTTCCAAGCGAACAGTAGCCGTGCCGGTCAGGCGGAGAAACGTGGATCAACGCGACTTCAATCGGCAGTATTTCGCGACGCATCAAAAGCGGAACTTCACTCAGAAAGCACGGAATAAAATCAGCCTCTCCGCTGGCGATCGCTTTGCGAACATTTCCTCCAATAAAAAATGAATTGGTATGAAAACTCGCTTTGTATTGCGGTTCGGTATATGGAGCCTGACCCTCGGTGTGCAGATGATAAATTTCGACATCTTTCAAGTCCCCGGCTCGGGCCGTCATCGCTTTTATCAATGTTTGCGGAGCCGCCGCCACGCTTTGAATAAAAACATGGTCGCCCGACTTAATATTTTTGACCGCTTCTTCGGCTGTCACAATCCTCATATCCGTCTATTATTTCAAGCAAAGAAAATTTTAGCAAAACCATATAGTTTATTTTTTGAGGTTGGTGCTCGAAGTTGTTTCCTGACACGTGAGTTGATTTCAGAGGCATTATTTGGTATCGTTTCACGGATGAAACACATCTATTCTGATTTCTTTGAGGTATTGTAATTAATGACAACTCTGACAACCGACAAATCAACTGAAACTGAAATTATCGAACCTAAACAAGAACTGCGTTCAATCCGCGAAATCGTCAAAGATTTATCTAAACCTATTGCCCAAAAACATCTCCGCAAACGGCGACAGGGGGGAAAAGAAATCCTATATCTGGCCTGGCACGATGCGGTCAAATATCTTGACCATTTTGCGGCAGGCTGGTGTTATGAAATTTCACGAGTTGACAACATTGCCGGAAAGTTGATTTTGACCGTTCGTCTTTCGATTCCCTCACTGGAAGGGATGGTTTATCGGGAAGCCACCGGGCAGGAAGATGAAAGTTTGGAATCCTATGGAGATTCGAGCAGTAATGCCGAGAGTATGGCTCTCCGGCGAGCCGCCGCTAAATTCGGCCTGGGGTTACATCTTTACGACCAGTAAGCAGTAATGCAAAATTTAAAATTAAAAATGCAAAATTAAGAAATACTGAAAACTAAATGTCATCAATCATTTGCGAGGTTTTCTTAATTTTTAAAAAATGTCGCCAAACTTTTGCTGACCTGCTTAAGTCGTCAGGCGCTACTCAAAAAAAATCAAAATGCAAAATTGATTTCTTTATTTTTTTGGAAGTTTTTGTATTGGTACTGAGATAAAAAACCTCGTGACAAACACCGTTGGCATATGTTATTCTTTTTAGGTGAGTTCCAAGACTCACCTTTTTTTCTGTTATCAGATCTGATTTCCCAGCCTTTCCGATACTAATCCCAAAGAGATTTCCAACATGGATAAACTTAACCAATATTTACAAACCTTGATTACCTCTTGTAGCTACGAATTGCGACTTGAACCAAATCGCCCCCCTTATATGATTTCGTCAAGCGGGGTCAGCGAATTACAAAACGCCGCAATTTTGGGCAATCAAATCAGTCAATTGGTTTTCCCCTTAATTCCAAACAATGTCCGGCAAGAGCTGCCCGACAAAACCGAAGTTAAATTTGAACTTCAACATAACCTGGGTAAATTTAGTTTTTCAGTAAAAAAATCACCGGCCGGATTTATAGTAGCTATTACCCCGATTGTCGAAAGCTCGGCCCCGGCGGATTCTAATTTTCCCGAGGTCAAAAACGGACTCATCGAGCCAACCGTTTCCTCAAATCAGACCGTCATTTCTCAAGCGAGCGCCTCACCCGTGATCGAATACACCTCAACCCAACCGGCCGCTCCGCCTCCGGCCATAGTCTTTGAAAACCTCAAAACCACGCCTCAAATTGAGCCCGGCACTCCTTATCAAGTGCCAGACCTCGTTATTAATGCGCCTCAACCCGTCGCTGAAGTGGTCATACCTCTGCCTCAAATTGAAACTACCCCGGTCAATGATCCGGAATTTATTACAAACTTTTCCGATATCTCAAACTATGAACCGCCGGGTAAATCATATGATTATACTTCGGAAATTGTTTCGCCGATGGCTTTTGAAACTCCTCAGTTTATCGAAGCCCCTCAATACTCAGAACCACCTCAATTTGTCGAAGCCCCCCCAGTCTTCGAAACACCTCAGTTTGTCGAGTTTCCTCAATATACCGAAACTCTTCAATATACCGAAACTCCTCAATATGCTGAAACTCCTCAATATGCTGAAATGCCTCAATATTCTCAACCAATAATTGAGCCTCAAACTTACCAAGTGCCTCAAATCCAGGAGCAATTCGAGGTTGTTAAACCGGCTCAAACTGTTCAACAACCTCAATTTGTTCAAGATTTTCAGACTGACCAACCAGTTCAATTTGTTCAACCAGTTCAAACTGACCAACCAGTTCAATTTGTTCAAGATTTTCAGACTGATCAATCGCCTCAGATGATTCAGTCACCTCAATTCACTCAACCACCTCAGATGATTCAGTCACCTCAATTCACTCAACAACCTCAATACATTCCGCAATTTCCGCCAAATTATGCCGCCCCGCCGCCGCTTGACCCAGTCTTTGTTCCGGCCAAGGATAATCCGCAAGCGCGGAGCCGGATGGACGCTTTCTTTTACAAAATGGCGGAATTAAAATCTTCGGACCTGCATCTGAGCGTCTCGGTGCCGCCGATGGTGAGAAAAGATGGCCGGATTCAACCGCTCGAAGAAAATGGAGCGGTGCTGGAGCCCGAAGTGATGCGCGAACTTTTGACTTCGATCATGCCGGAGAAAAATCAAGAGGAATTTGAGCGCCGTCACGATACGGATTTTGCCTATGAAATTGAGGGGTTAGCCCGTTTTCGTGCCAATATTTTTTTGGACCGAAAAGGGATGGGCGGAGTGTTCCGGATCATTCCCAGCAAGATCTTGACCGCCCAAGATCTGGGCTTATCACAACATATTCTCAATCTCTGCGATCTGTCGAAAGGGTTGGTTTTGGTTACAGGTCCGACCGGTTCCGGAAAATCAACCACGCTCTGCGCGATGATTGATCATATCAACCGGCAGCGGGATGATCATCTGATCACGATCGAGGATCCGATTGAATTTACCCATGAAAACAAAAAATGTCTGGTCAATCAGCGCGAAGTTCATAATCATACGGATTCTTTCAAAGACGCTTTACGCGCTGCCCTGCGCGAAGATCCCGACATTTTGTTAGTCGGCGAAATGCGCGACCTTGAAACAATCTCAATTGCGATTGAAACTGCCGAAACAGGTCACCTGGTTTTCGGGACTCTGCATACCACCACTGCCGTTTCAACCGTTGATCGGATCATTGACCAATTCCCGGCTGACCGTCAACAACAGATTCGGGTCATGCTCTCGGAATCATTACGAGGCGTGATCGCCCAAACTTTGTTACCGAAAAAAGGAGGCGGACGAATTGCCGCTCTCGAAATATTGATCGTCACCCCGGCCGTCAGCAATTTGATCCGTGAAGGAAAAACATTCCAAATCGCGTCTTCGATGCAGACCGGCAAGAATATCGGGATGGTGATGCTCAATGACGCCTTGTTTGATTTGGTCCAAAAAGGATTGGTCGAACCACGGGACGCTTATATCAAAGCGGTGGATAAAACGAATTTTGAATCGATGCTGACCCGTGGCGGGTTTAAGTTGTAATTCACCCTCGGTCTTGCGTAAAAGTGGAAATGGCAAAGAGATGATTATTTCTCTCTTTGCTTTTTCTTTTTTTAAATCCGCCTAATGCGAATATTTACACAGTTTAATGTGAAATCTTTCCCAATTGGGTGAGAGAAAACTACGCACAAGTTCCAAACAACTTAGTATTTTCCCCGAAAATGAATTTGGCACACTGCTTGCTATTCTAAAAGGTTGAACGTCATAACACAGCTTGTTTTTTGTTAGAAGCCCCCTCTATACATAAATTCAGGACTTGAAAACACTATTCATAGGAGAAGATAAATATGAATTACCATTTTCGACCAAAAGCAGATTCGTCCAAGTTTGTGATACAGGAATTACCTGACGAACTATTACTTTATAACCTGGATACCAACCGGGCTTTTGCCCTCAATCACACCTCCGGTTTTGTCTGGCAAAACTGCACCGGTGAAAAATCAGTCAAAGAAATTGCCGAAGACTTAGAAAAAGAGCTCCATCAAAATGTCCCGGAAGATCTGATCTGGCTCACTTTAGAACGATTACAAAGCGAGAAGCTGATCGAAATCGAAGATCCATCGCTAATCAGTGAACTGAAAGTCAATCGGCGCAAAATGTTAAAAAGTGCGGGACTCGCCTCTCTGGTTGCGCTCCCACTCATTTCGTCAATGATTGCCCCGCAGCCTGTCAATGCACAATCTGGCATTATCGAGATGGTATGTTTTGCCTGTCTGACCAAAACTCACGAATTTAACGACTGTGCGACTATTTGTCAGGACATTGTCCTCGGCGACTGTCACAATAACGCCGGTTGCGGTCAGGGGCTGATCTTTATGACGCTGCAAACCTGTGGAGAATGTTTGGGCGGTCTTCCGCCGAACGGTAACGCGAGTACCATCAGTTGGCATGGAAGGCAATATATGGCTTAAGGCTTTGGGGCTCAATTTCTCCGGGTGAGAATTCAATAGCCTTACCTCTTCGGATTTTATTTAGCGAATTATGAGACGACCAAACTCATAATTCGCTATTTTACTGGGCGCCATCATAAATAATCATAAGTTTTTGTTGTTCTCATTTACTTTTAATTCCGTCGTTTTAATATGGTATTCTGTTTGCTGACGGGTGAGTATATGAAGCAGGAATTTCCCATCGAACAAAATAGACATTATTTGAAATAAGGAAAATTGACTTGCTTAAATGTCGTCGAAACCGACTATTTTAATGCCGGGGGGCGATCGACATCGAACATCAAATAAAACAACCGACGCAACGCTTCAA
Source organism: Acidobacteriota bacterium (assembly GCA_031413075.1). Taxonomy (GTDB): domain Bacteria; phylum Acidobacteriota; class Blastocatellia; order Pyrinomonadales; family Pyrinomonadaceae; genus JAIBCC01. Next base: position 12,585 of record JANOEF010000576.1, read on the forward strand.
GATTTATTCGACTCTTTCAGAGTCGGGTGGGCTTTTCTAAATTAACGTAGGGTGTCGCTTCGCTTTACCCCACGCTATTAAATTTGTCCCCGTTGGGGACTTTAATGAAGTTATTTTTATTCAGTTATTTCTAATATGAATCATCACATTTTTCGTGAATATGACATCCGGGGGTTGGTTGAGACGGATTTAACCCAAAAAACGGTTCGAGCACTAGCCCTCGCGGTCGGAACTTATTTTCGCCAAAATAAGGTGCAAAGAGTTAGTCTGGGCTATGATGCCCGCGAAAGTTCGCTGATTTTTCGTGATTTGTTTGTCCGTGGACTGAATCAAACCGGATTGGACGTTTTAGATGTCGGAATGGTTCCGACCCCGCTTTTATATTTTACGCTCTTTACGGAAAAGGTTGAGGGCGGCGTGATGATCACCGGTTCTCATAATCCGGCGGAATTCAATGGATTTAAGCTGTGTCTCGACCAAACAACTCTGCATGGCAAACAAATTCAGGAAATTAGAGAGATCTATTTGTCCGAAAGTTTCTTAAACGGCTCCGGAACGGTCGAAAAAAAAGACGTTTTGCCAGACTATTTAGATTTCATCACCCAAAATATTCAACTTGGCGAGCGAAAATTGAAAGTCGTGGTGGATAGCGGAAACGGTGTCGGCGGAATAGTCGGGGTCCCGGTTTATCAAAAATTAGGTTGCGAGGTCATCGAATTATTTACCGAACCCGATAGCCGGTTTCCCAATCACCATCCGGATCCGACCGTTGCAGAAAATATGGAAGCAGCGGTGAGCGCGGTCAAAGAGCATTCGGCTCATCTCGCGATTGCTTTTGACGGCGACGGCGACCGGATCGGAGTCGTGGACGAAAAAGGAAACATTATTTGGGGCGATGAGTTAATGTCCATCTTTGCCCGTTCGATTTTGCAAAAGACTCCGGGTGCGGCATTTATCGCTGAAGTGAAATGCTCGCAGCGGCTTTTTAATGACATTACCGATCACGGCGGTCAGGCAATTATGTGGAAAGTCGGACACTCGTTGATCAAAGCCAAAATGAAGGAGACGGGAGCCGCCCTCGCCGGCGAGATGAGCGGACATATCTTTTTTGCCGACCGTTTTTTTGGTTTTGACGACGCTGTTTATGCCGGGGCCCGACTCCTCGAAATTTTATCAATGAGCGAAAAACCGCTTTCTGAATATTTAGCTGATCTGCCCGAAACTTTCAACACGCCGGAAATTAGAATTGATTGCCCGGATGAGCAAAAATTTGAGATTGTTCGCCGGTTAACCGAGGAATTTAAGCAAACCAACGAAGTAATTGATATAGACGGAGCCCGAATTTTATTTGATAAGGGTTGGGGATTAGTGCGTTCATCAAATACTCAGCCGATACTGGTTTTGCGTTTTGAAGCTGAAAGCCCTCAAGACTTAGCAGAAATTCAGAGTTTGGTCGAGACGCGGGTCGGCCAGTTGATTAATCAAAAATAAAAACCTTTCTCTCAATTTGTCTCAAATTATCAGTCTCAGACCCTTGACCCCTAAAAACTATGCAATAAAGAGTCCAATGAACTTTGAAAATTGATACCGTAAAAAAAACCTAGTGCCTGGAACGCAGACTGCCAGTCTGCCCACCTTCGCGCGAAGCGTCGAAAGTGGAAACTGTCGGATTATAATTCAACTTGATTTCGGGTGTAATTAAAAGTGTGACTCAGCCTGAGAAAAGCGGGCGTAGAACAACCCTTCCCGACTGCCAATTTCTTTTACTTGAGTGGTCAATCTTCAGCTTGAACTCAAGTAAAAGAGGCAACAGACCAGCTCACACAAATGACAGGTGAGGAAGGGTGGCTCTGCCCCCGCTCAAGTCTGGCAACACTCAACTCTCACAAGAATTACTCTTTTTTCGCCTGAAAAGTAACACTTTTTTTTACACCCCTTGATTTCCACCTCGACACGCAATCG
>JANOEF010000577.1:0-7277 GCA_031413075.1 Acidobacteriota bacterium
TGTTAATTGTGCATTGGTGCTTACTTTAGTCAAATAGATTCTTCGCTACTGAGAGGGTTAAAAACTCTTTGATCTCATCCCGAACCCGCCGAAAGATCTTAAGGGTTGTTTCGCTGTCTGTTTCGCCAGGAGCCGGCGGATCGTCAAATGTGTGGTGGATTATTTTGGTCTGAGCCGGAAAATACGGACAGGTTTCTTTGGCATTATCACAAACGGTCAAAACATAATCAATTTCAACCTTCGCGAACTCATCTGCCGATTTTGAGCGGTTGTTCGAAATATCAATCCCGATTTCCGCCAATACTTTGATGGCTTCGGGCCGCACCGTGGAAGGTTTGGTTCCGGCACTAAAAACTTCATATCTGTCTCCGGTAATATGTTTGAGCAACCCTTCTGCCATCTGACTGCGGGCAGAGTTGCCGGTGCACAGAATTAAAATCTTTTTCTTTTCTCGCATATCAATTTTCCACTAAATTTTTGTTCTTAAAATATTTTTGTTGAAACCAAAGCGCAACGCTGACCAAACCAATCAAGGCCGGAACTTCGACCAGCGGTCCGATCACTGCCGCAAAGGCCGCGCCGGAGTTTATCCCGAAAACTGCCACCGCCACCGCAATTGCCAGTTCAAAATTATTGCTGGCGGCGGTAAATGAAAGCGTGGCTGTTTTTGAATAATCCGCGCCGACTGCTTTTCCCATAAAAAAGCTAATCAGAAACATCACCACAAAATAGATCAAAAGCGGAATTGCAATTCTTATGACATCAAACGGAAGCTGAACAATCAGGTTTCCTTTTAAACTGAACATCACCAAAATCGTGAACAATAACGCGATTAATGTGAGAGGCGAAATGCGCGGGATAAATTGATTGTGATACCAATCTTTACCTTTTACTTTAACTAACAAATACCGCGTCAGCATTCCGGCCAGAAACGGAATTCCCAGATAAATGAAAACGCTCTCGGCGATTTGCCCCATCCTGATTTCAACAAAGTTGCCCTCTAACCCGAAATACGGCGGCAAGACCGAGAGGAAAATCCAGGCATAAACGCTGTAAAAAAGCACTTGAAAAATCGAATTAAAAGCGACTAAGCCGGCCGCATATTCCGTGTCACCTTTGGCTAACTCGTTCCAAACAATGACCATTGCGATACAACGAGCTAAGCCGATCATTATCAAGCCGACCATATATTCAGGGTAATCCCGAAGAAAAATGATGGCCAGTGCAAACATCAAAATCGGTCCGATTACCCAGTTTTGAACCAAAGAGAGACTAAGTATCTTGGTGTTCCGAAAAACTTCGCCGAGCTCTTCGTATTTGACCTTGGCCAGCGGGGGATACATCATCAGAATGAGTCCGATCGCAATCGGAAGATTAGTGGTGCCGACCTGAAAACTATTGATGAAACTTTCCGAACTTGGGAAAAAATAACCGATCCCAACTCCGATTCCCATGGCCAGGAATATCCAGAGAGTTAAGAAGCGATCTAAAAAAGAAAGTCTGGTGGTTGGGTTACAATTTAAGCTGCTCATTAATTTATCCATTCATATATGCTAGAACGAATATAATATCATTTTTCTGATCAAACGCAACACTTAAAGACCGGTAAGTTACGAAAAGTTCTATTCAGTAAGAGTAAATGAAGGACCCCAACCAGAAAATTGCCTGATATCACATTGATGGCAATGAAGGTCACGAGATTACTTTGTTCACCGACCAAAATCGGAGCGGAGATACTCCACGAGTCAACCGATTTGGTGGCCAGGGCAAACGAGATGGCCGCAATTCTAAAGGTTGTTGCCGTGACGTGTGCCGCATACTCCAGACTGGTGAGTCCGCCCAATGAAGCACGGCTGTCGTTTTCCGTCAAAACATCAAGCAGTTCTATGATCAAATCTAATAGAATAAAGAATATCCCTGCCCACAGAGCCAATCCGCCAAAGTCTGAATAGAAAAGAAAAAAGACGATCGGGATAAATAAAAAAGCCCGAATCGTATGCAATTTATGCTCGTAAAAGGATTCGTCCCGGGTAAAAAGTCTGTATTTCCAAAGGTGAAAATACAGCCCATCAATCGTTGCTACCAATAAAAACAAGACTAAAAAAACAAGTGATAAAGTGTGTAAATAATTCATTTAATTATAGTTTAGCTAAAGCCTGGTCTAAATCTTGGATCAAATCGTCAGCATTTTCGATTCCGACCGAAAGACGGATCAAGCCGTCGGTAATTCCGGCTTTCAGACGCTCTTCGGGCGGACTTGCGGCATTGGTCATCGAAGCTGAATGTTGGATAATCGTTTCGACCCCGCCAAGCGAAGTCGCGAGAGTGCAAAGTTTGACATTATTGAGAAGCCTTTTCCCTGACTCAATCGTGCCGACGTCAAATGAAATCATCCCCCCATACCCGCGCATTTGTTTTTTAGCCACATTGTGTTGGGGATGTGATGCGAGCCCCGGATAATTGACCTGCAAAACTTTTGGATGTTCGGCTAAAAATTCCGCTATGCTCTGCGCATTTTGGTTATGCCGCTCCATTCTGAGAGCCAGGGTTTTAATTCCGCGCAAGACCAGCCACGCCGTCTGCGGGGCAATATTTCCACCAAAAAGTTTGGTTGTTGTGAGTCGGGCCTTTTCGACAAAATCGCTTTTACCCACGATGACGCCGGCCGTTAAATCGCTGTGACCGCCCAGATATTTAGTCGCGCTGTGCAGAACCACGTCCACCCCTAAAGTCAAAGGCCGTTGATTATAAGGAGATGAAAAGGTGTTATCGCAAATCGTGGTAATTCCGTTTTCCCGGGCAATTTTGGCAATCTCGCTTAAATCGGAGATTTTTAAAGTCGGATTAGAAGGTGTTTCGAGATATAAAATTTTTGTGTTTTCCTGAATTGCCTCGCGATATTGTTCGGGGTCGGTTTGGTCAACATATGTGGTTGAGACACCAAAGTTTTCCGCTAAATAGTTAAGAAAACTGCCGGTTGTAGCATAATGCGACTCCGGCGCAACCAGATGATCGCCGGATTTCAAAATCGTCAGAAGCGCGGCCGTGACAGCTGCCATTCCCGAAGCAAAAGCCAGAGCCTTTTCGCCGCCTTCGAGCTGACACATCGCTTTTTCAAGTGCATCCTGTGTCGGATTACCCAAACGACTGTAAAACCAACCCGGTTTTTCATGATTGTGAATCGCAGCTCCCTCGTCCGCATCGGTAAAAGCGAAAAGAGAGGCATTGTAGATGGGCACCGAAATCGAACCGTAATGGGAAGTTGGGTCTTCGCCCGCGTGAACTGCCAGGGTTTCAAAAGAGTTTTTGTTCATGTTAAAAATTAAAAATTAAAAAAATATCCATTCAGACTCTCGCAGAATTTATTATCCAGGTGAGCAAAAGTGCTGTGATCTCTTGAAAATAAACAAAAGCCGGCAAATAGTTGAATAAATTTGGTTTTCGGGTTTTCTTAATTGTCCAATATCCAATGTTAATTGCATTAAATTATCAGACTGAAGCCATTAATCGAAAAACAAGACTTGATGTCATCAAATCTTGTTTTTCAATTCACGAATCCTTTGCCTTTCTATCGTGGATAATAAATTCTACCGGCTTATGCTAACCGGTTTTGCGACCGGAGCACAACACGCCGAAGCCGCAATATCTTTATCTTCTGTATTTCCCAAAACGGTGAAAACTTCCCATTTATTACCATCCGGGTCTTCGACCCAGGTTTTGTCCTGGAGGGCATAACAACAATCGGTTTTCATCTCATCCAAAGTTATCAAACCGGTTTCCTGCCAACGTTTACCCATTTCCAAAACTTCATCGGTTGATTCGACTTGCAGTCCAAGATGCGAGAGCGATCCGCCTTTTTCAAAATTAACCTGGTTCATGGTCAAGTTTAATGGTGGGTTCGCGACATCAAATTTGGCATAATCCGCTTTTAATTTCAAAGGCTCGACGCCCAACATTTTTTTGTAGAACTCGACGCTGTTCTTAACATTGCTGACATTTAAAGAAATATGTGTTTTCATAAATTTGCTCCTAAGTATTAATTTCATATATGCCATAACATATACGTTAAAGCGAATATATTACCTATAATCAGATTTGTCAAGACATTTATTTCATTTTTTGTTAAAATTTTTTCATGGCTGGTGAAACATTTTTAATTGAGATGGAAAATTTCTTTTTAGCGTTAGCTGATAAAACACGGCTTAGACTTCTGAACCTGATGCGGGACGAAGAAATTTGCGTCTGCTTTTTTACCGAAGTCCTGGGTGAAAGTCAGCCAAAGATCTCGAGGCATTTAGCTTATTTGCGAAATGCTGGGCTAGTCGAAGCCCGACGTGATGGAAAATGGATGCACTACCGAATTATCGAACCGGAAAATGGGGTTGCTCGTCGTGTCTTGCGGGAAACTCTGGAAGGCTTGAAGGACAAAGAAGAAATGCAGCAGGATTACGAAAAACTTTATGTCGCCTGTTGCGGAGTATCGGTTCCGGTGACAATTTCCCGAGCGCCGAAACCTGATACATTCGTGCAAGCAGATATAAGTTATGAGCGTGAAGAATTAGATACCTTTTTGCTTTGATTTTCAAACGGACAATGACGGCAGCCGTTTCCGCAGCAAAACCCTCGTTTGAGTAAAAAATGTTCGGTCAAAACCATCAGACCGGCTTCAAAATAATAATCCACCCCTTCTTTGAGGGGGTCCGGTTTGGTCTTAGTCGGCTCTTGCATATAATCCTAAAAATTCCTTATTTCCTTCGGCCCCAAGAATTGGAGAATCAATCACGCCTAAATTGTGCAAATTAATTTCGTTCGCATAACTATAAATCTTTTCAATTACTTCCAGATGTTTTGCAGTATCACTGACGATTCCTCCGGGTCCGACCTCGCCTTTGGCAACTTCAAATTGGGGTTTTATCAAAACAATAATCCTCCCATTTTCGGCTAATAAATTCGTGAGCGCCAACAGAATTTTGGTGACTGAAATAAACGAAACGTCCATCACGATCAAATCGAATTTATCGGTAAAATCCTCGGGCTTCAGGTACCGGGCGTTGACTCTTTCACGAACCTCGATCTGCTCGTGATTTCGCAGTTTCCAAACGAGCTGATTGGTTCCAACATCAACTGTCACCACTTTCTTAGCGCCATGCCGGAGCAGGCAATCGGTGAACCCCCCGGTTGAAGCGCCAACATCAAGGCAAATATATGCGTTTGGGCATATTTGAAATTCCTGTAATGCCTTTTCAAGTTTTAATCCCCCCCGGCTGACATATTTTATCTCATCAGTTTCCCCTTTGATGCGGATTGTATCGTTGATTGAGAACTCTTGCGAAGGTTTACTGACGCGTTGATTGTTGACCAGCACCACGCCGGACATAACCAGGGCTTGGGCTTTGGAATTTGATTCAGCTAATCCCTTTTCAATCAAAATTTTATCAATTCGTTCGCGTTTCATTGAAACTTAAATGTTTGACCTTGAAAAGTAATATTAAAACCCCTCGATTGAAGTTCTTTGATCCTGACTTTGTTTTTCTGGACCAAAGGGTTTGAATGATTAAAATGAATAAAATAAACCTTGTTCTTTTCCTTTATCGGCAAGTCTTTTAACAATTCAACCGATTCCGAAACAAACGGATGCGGAACTTCGCTCATTGGACGATTTATCTCGCCGTCAGCATAAAACGTGCCATCAATCAAAACATAATCGCTTGATCGGACAACCTCTGCCAGCTTCTCCGACCATTTTTGCCATTTATCAATATCGGGGATAAAAATGAGCGATTTCGAATTAGCCGCTATTCTGTAACCGACCGTTTCGGAAAATTCATCCCGGTGTGGCACGAGAAACGGTTGAACTGAAATATTGTCACCAATCGAAGTATTTTGTTTATTTTCAAGCGGCCGTAACGATATATTTTTGATGCTCACCAGCTGTGACCAGGGCGCATTTTTTTCGAGCATCTCGAGCATTCGCGGCATGGCATAGACCTTGACCTCTTTCGCGTTCATTGATTCCCGGCCGAGATAGATGAGCCCCGTATAATGCCCGATGTGGGCGTGAGTCAGAAAAATTCCCGCTAAATTGTTGGAATAATCGCCCGTGATCGTCTTCAACAGCTCAAATTGTTCAGGCAGATCGGGTGTCGCGTCGAAGATCCAACGCTCGTTTGTTTTCGGATCTACAAGTGCAATCGAAGAAACCATTTGGCGCAATTTTGGGTTTTTCCAGGCCTCGCGGCAAAAAGCTGAATCGCAACCCATTTGCGGAACACCGGCGTCCTGACCGATACCCAAAACGACGACATACGGACTCTGGGAAATTGCCGGGACACCAAAGGTTAGAACCCAAACCCAGATAATTAGAAATTTGATCATTGTTCAATACTCTCCGCCCAAAAGTTTTCTAACTCAAAATCCGTTGCCGAATATCCGATCTGAATCGGATGACAGCAGACTTCGCAATCTTCGACATAACTTTGCTCTTCGACCGAAAGGTCTAAAATCATCGAGATCTTTTGCCAGCAATGCGGACAAGTAAAAAAATGTTCGGTTTCCATTAAGTTTTTCTAATTTTACGCATTCTTCCGGGTTTCGTGCTTCTAATGTTAGAATTTAACAAAATGGAGACAGAAATGAAACTCAAACGGTTCGCGAAATACGCTTGGTTCGTCTTGGCTTACAATATTTTGGTAATTTTGTGGGGTGTTTTTTTGCGCGCTTCAAAATCGGGCGATGGTTGCGGACAGCATTGGTTGACCTGTCACGGTGAAGTCGTGCCTTCTGCGCCGGAGTTAAAAACCGTGATTGAATTTTCGCACCGCATAATGAGTGCGCTGGACGGACTCATTGTTTTAATTCTAGTAGTTTGGGCGATTCGGATATGGCGCAAAGACCGGGCCGCGAGCGCGATTATGAAAATGGCAATCGGCTCTTTTGTTTTTGTTTTGGTCGAAGGTTTAATCGGAGCAGGTTTGGTTTTGACCGGAAATACGGCAGGTTCTTATTCGGCAAGCCGTCCGTTGTGGGCGATGGGACATCTCATCAGCACCTTTATTTTGTTGACTTTTATGAGCCTGACAGCCTGGTATGCGAGCGGCGGAAAAGTCTTTTCGTGGAGCCAGCCGCGCAAAAATTTAATATTGTTGGGAATTGGAATTTTGGGAATTTTGTTGGTTGGAATGAGTGGTTCACTGGCCGCCTTGAGCAATATGTTGTTCCCCTCACAGAGTCTGGTCGAAGGGATCACCAAAGATTTTTCCGAGACTTCACATTTTTTG
>JANOEF010000578.1:0-12560 GCA_031413075.1 Acidobacteriota bacterium
CCGGTGGAGCCGCAGTAACGGCTGTATCGCTCGAATTGCTCAACGATCAGAACGTTGTTATCGCTACTGCTGCTGGAGCCGTAGCTGTCAATAGCACTGCTGACATCAACTTCGATGTCACGGCCGGTACTTCTTCGATCAGTGCTCTTTTCGATGAAATCGAAGGAGCTGACGAGACCTATACGGTTCGAGCAGATATCACGACGGACGGTGTTGACGATCAGATCGTCACGACCCTCTTCGTCAACGGTTCTGTTCCAGGAACTACTGCCGACGGTGTCCTCTGGTGTGATGCCGGAGCTGCCGACAACGGTACTGACAACGGATGTGTCAAATGGATCGACCTCGGTTCTGCGCCCGGCATTTTCTGCCGTCAGTTTGATTTTTTTTTCTGACGCCGTTCAGACGCTCCGCCAAAGTTTCGTTCATTAAATCTATGATAATCGTTAGACTTGGAAACGAAAACCAATCGAAAACTTAATTACCGGTTCGCCCGCGAAATACGCTAAAAAGGCGAAAAGAAATTAGAAATGTAAAACGAAGATTTATTTCTTTTTTCACGCTCTTTCGCGTTGTTTCGGCTTTAACTTTTAATTCCTGCAAAACAATTTTTCAATTGAAAGATAATTGCGTTGGTGATTATGACCCTAAACAGTTGAATTTCTCGTTTAAGATCAATGAAAAGAAAAATACTGATTTTCTTTTGAACTAGTTGAAAAATTATTTTTCGCTGTTATGATAAAGCAAAAAGTAAATACTAAAAGAGGACTATGCCAAAAAATATTACCCTTGTGTTGTTGTTAATCTGTTTTATGGGTCTGAGTTGTAATCTGTTATCAGAAAATCAGATAACCGCTGAAAAGTCAAAAGAAACGAATGCCGAAAAGCCGAAAGAAACGTCAAAATCCGGGGCTAAAAGAAATGATGCAAGCTTTGATAAAGGTGACTTTAAGGTTGGCTCGGCCGCGGCCAAAAATAGTAAAAACCGCAGAGCTTTCAAAAAAGTAGAAGCCAATGTCAAAGAGGTCATGCAGCCGCTGGCAGATGAGTTAAACAACCTGTTCGCACTCCCCTTTGATGTTTTTATGCGTTACGACGAATGCGGTGAACCCAATGCTTTTTATGATCGGGAAAAGAAAGAAATCATTATGTGTTACGAACTGGTGGATGATTTTTACGAGATGTTTAAACCAGATTATAAGAAACAAGCCGATCTTGAAAATGCGGTTGACGGCGCTATCGCTTTTACCTTTTTTCATGAACTTGGGCACGCTTTGATAGACGTTTGGGATTTACCGACCACCGGACGCGAAGAAGATGCGGTTGACCAGTTATCAACCTTGATTTTGTCTGACGGCACCCCTCAGGGCAAAGACACAGTTATTAACGGCGCCTATTCATTCGGTCTGGTGGATGATGGGGGAGACAGCGGAGAATTAGCTTTTTGGGACGAACATTCATTTAACCAGCAACGATTTTATAACATTCTTTGTCTGCTCTATGGTCAAGATCCGAAATCAAATGAAGATTTGGTCGGGAAAAACGGTTTGCCCGAAGAGCGAGCGGCCATTTGTGTGGACGAATTTACCCGGGCCGATAAAGCCTGGACAACCCTGCTCGCCCCCTATGTGAAAAATTAGCATTGGCGTTTTTGAGTTTTGGCGCAACAAATTGTATAGTTTCTTTTGCCTTTTCACGCGCGGACGTGGCGGAACTGGTAGACGCGCAGGTCTCAGAAGCCTGTGGGGGTGACCTCGTGGAAGTTCGATTCTTCTCGTCCGCATTAATTTAAGGATAAAAGCCAGAGGGATGAAGGATAAATAATCTTTCGTTCCTTATTTTTTGTGCAGGCATTTACGTTTTTCGTTGATGTCTGATTTTGATACCATCCACCCCGATTTTGAATCTTTTTTCAGACAAACATTTTCCCCGGATTCAAAATGCCGTTCGGGTCAAAGACCTGTTTGATTCCTTTCATAATTTCGAGGGTCGGTTTGTCAATCGCGTAGTCCAGATAGGGTGCTTTGACATAACCGATGCCGTGTTCGCCGCTGATGGTGCCGCCGAGCTCAACTGAGAGCTGAAAGGCTTCGCTGACGCACAGACGCGCCCGGGCGATGGATTCGGCATCTTCCCGATTGCACATAAAATTAACGTGAATATTGCCGTCTCCGGCGTGACCGAAGTTGGCGACAAAAGTCTGGTGTTTCTTACCGATTTCCTCAACCCGGCGAACCAGTTCAGGAACTTTTGAACGCGGCACAACCACATCTTCGTTGATCTTTAAGGTCCCGAATTTCATGAGGCTCGGCGAAATTGCCCTTCGAACATCCCAGAGTTTGTCTTCCTCTGCTTTCGATTTGGCACGAATGACATCAAAACCTCCATTTTTGCCCAAAATCTGCTCAATTGTTTCGGCATTTCTGGCCACTTCCTCGGTTGATCCGTCAACCGCGACCAGCAAAATTGCCGCCGCCTCTTTCGAGAGCCCAAAGGCATAATTCTGTTCGATCGCTTCGATGCAGTATTTGTCAATGACCTCCATCGCCATTGGCAAAATCCCTTCGGGCGTGAATTTGGTCAGGACTCGACAGGCTTCTTCCATTGATCTGAATGAGGCGCGGACGGTGGATGTGGCCGCGGTCATCGGCAAGAGCTTAAGGGTAGCTTCGGTGATGATTCCGAGCATTCCTTCGGAGCCGACCATCAATGACGTGAGATTAAATCCGACCACATTTTTTTCGACCCGTCCGCCGAGGCGCAAAAGCTGCCCGGTTCCCGTCACGATTTCTAAACCAAGCACATACCGGCCCGTATTTCCATATTTCGGAGTTCGCATTCCACCTGCGTTTTCGGCAATATTGCCGCCGATAAAAGAATCTTTGTAGCTCGCGGGATCGGGCGGGAAAAATACGCCGTGCTGTTCGACAGCTTGCTGCAGTTCAAAGGTGCGGATACCGGGTTGGCAGGTTACATACAGATCGTCGGCGTTAATTTCGAGGATCTTGTTCATCCGGTCAGTACCGATCACGATTCCGCCATTGATCGGAACCGCCCCGCCCGTGTAACCGACTCCGCCGCCGCGTGCCGTCACCGGGAAAAGATACTCGTTCGCAAGTTTCAAAATAGCGACCATTTGCGCCGTATTTGCAGGAAAAACAACGGCTTCCGGCGGAAACTTTTCTTTGACCGCGTCCGCCCCGTAGGGCTCGACCTTGTCAGGCTCGACTAACACACTATCCTCGCCGACTATTTGACACAGTTTTTCGATGACTTCGGGGTTTGAAGCATTGGTAATGGCCCGACCTTTGGGATTAAAATGAATTGATTGATACATAAATTTGCCTGTCATATTTTAGATGTTTTCGGACTGCTTTTGCAAAATACATTCGCAAACATCACTGCGTGCTGAGCGCGAAAGCGCGAAAAAGTCTTAGCAGCGAATCAAGTTTAAGGCAGATTATTGATGTCGGTGTTCACACTTTCACAAAAGCGAAGTTGATTTGATGTCAACACTTTTACGCCGCGAAGCGCGACGTAGCAGGCAAGGAGACTAGCGCTCCCAGCCATTAAGATGAAACGCTACGACAATCTTTATCAACAAGTTACGGATATTGCCAATCTGCTTTCGGCATCAAATAAAGCAATGTTCGGACACAAACAAAAACCCGCCGAAGTCATTAAATATTCCGATCTTCTTCTTTTTTACAATTTTTTTGTCCAACTTTTTCTTAATTTCACGCCTTTATCATTAGAAAGAGTTTTTTGGTGATTAAGCCGTAAAAAAAGGAGAGCAAAATGCAAAAAATAGTAAAAAAATCAAGTTTGATTCCGCCGTTCCTCTGCTTAATAATGTTTGTGGTTGCCTGTGGAGAATTCGGTCAAACCTCTTCTAATTTAGTCGAAGGCAAAGATTATTTGGTGCTCAAGCGCGTCCGGATTCTGGATGAGATGGGGTTCGATAAGCCGGTCGAGGCGATGAGCCTGCTGGTGCCGAATGGTTGGCGCGCCGAGGGGAGTGTCCGTTGGAAGAGTGTGAACGAATGTCGGGGGGAACTTATTTCGTGGCCCATAACTTTGACATCGCCCGACGGGGCCATGCAATTCTCGCTGCTGCCTGGCCGATCTTTCGTATCCAGCCAGGACCCGATGACTCAAAAATCCTTCATCCTCGCGTCACAACAGGGCGGTTGCCAGGTCAGCGCTCCCTTTACCGCGGAGCAGTATATCGGAAAATTAGCGAGTAGTCTCAAAGCGAGTGTCAGCAATGTTCGCAAGGATCCGAGCCTTCAGTCAAACATAGACAAAATGGCGGCAGATTCCGATGCCACGTCTCAGCAGTATGGGACGAACATGAGAATGTCCGGTAGTAGTGTTTACGGGACTCTCACCTGGCCAGACGGTACCAAAGGTTTAGCCCAGGTCGGCGTTATGACGGTGATTAGCCAGAGCCGCGACATGTTCAACGGTGCGCCCAACGGGGGGACCTCGACGTCAGTCTTTCATCAAGCTGTTATTCGCTACCCGCCCGCCCGCGAAGCTGACGCTCTGAAACTCTTCGGCACCATCAGTTCAAGCCACCGGATGAATCCGGTCTGGACGCAGGCCAAAGATGCCTTTCTGACGCGCCTCGGCAACATCGAACACGCCGGGCGGATGGAACGATTGCGACTGATGGGGGAGCAAAGCAGATCCTACGCTAAATCGCAAAGCGATGCCGCCGATGCGCGGATGAGGGATTGGGAGCGGAAACAAGCCTCTTCTGACGCCAATCAGCATCGTTTCATTCAGACTATCCGCGAAGTGGAAACTTGGAAGGACGGACAGGGCAATCCCGTCGAACTCAATGCCGGATACAATTATGGATGGAGTAAGCCGGACGGCTCGTATATCCTCACTAATAACTCACTTTTCGACCCGGCCGTTGAGCTTCAGCAAAATTGGGAACGGATGCAAAAACCGCCTCGTTAATATGGCCTCCGGTAAGAAAGAAAGTGTTGAAAATTGGGGGAGGGGAATATTGGGAAACTTTTAGAGTTCCAATTCCATAAACAGCGTTTCGCCGAATGGATTATGGTAATAAGGTTCAATTTGCTGAAAGCCGTAGGATTCGTAGAGTTGGACGGCTTTTCCCATTTTCGGCGGATAGGTGTCGAGCCGAAGCCGGGAAAAGCCGATCTCGGAGGCTTCGGCAATAATTTTTTCGAGCAGTCCGATGCCGATTTTTTGTCCCCGAAATTGATCCCGGACAAAGAGCCGTTTCATTTCGCAGATGCCGTCTTCGAGTTTTCTGAGAGCCACCGAACCCGCCACTTTTCCGGCTGCAAGCGCCAGAAATAAACGTCCCTCGGGCGGCGCATATTTACCCGGAAGATCGGCTAGTTCCTGCTCGAAGCCTTGAAAACACAGGTCTAAATTAAGCCACACCTCGTATTCGCGGAAAATTTGCCGGGTTTCTTCGATTTGTTCGGGCGTTTCGACCCGGATAATTTCAATCATTTGGCATAACCGCTTTCGATAAGTTTTTCCATCGTAATTCCAGTATCTTTTTGGCCGTAAAGCATAATTCTTTCAACGTATTTGGCGATTACATCCGCTTCCAGATTTACCGCGTCGCCGTTTTTCAAACCGGATAAATTGGTCAAAGTCCAGGTTTTCGGAATCACGGCAATTTCAAAATAGTCGTCGGTCAGTTCGGCAATCGTCAGCGAAATCCCTTCAACCGAAATTGAGCCCTTAAAAACTAAATATTGTCCGATTTCCTTGGGATATGAAACGCGAACCGTCCAAAAATCCCCGCTCTGAGTGGCTGATAAAAACTTTCCGCGCGCGTCAACATGTCCCTGGACGATATGCCCGCCGAGACGCGTCGCAGGTGTCACCGCTCGCTCCAGATTGACGGCTGAGCCGACTTTCAGACTCCCCAAAGTTGAACGATTCAAAGTTTCTGCCGAAACATCAGCCGCAAACGAATTTGCCGTAATTTCCAGAGCCGTCAGACAGACACCATTGACCGCAATCGAATCGCCTTCGTTGGTGTTTTGAGTAACGATCTTAGCGGAAACTTTGAGCTTCGCGCCCGTTCCATGTTTGGTAAATGACGCGATTTTGCCTAATTCTTCGATGATTCCAGTAAACAATTAACCCTCCTATTTACCTATACTTACTTAGTATTGCAGAGTGTTACAGATTAAACAACACGGTTAATTCTAACACTCAATAGAACTCTATAAAAGCCCCTCTAAATACATTTTTAGATACAGCCTTGAAAAGAGTTAAGTAGAGCAAATTTTAAATTTTCTGGTATTTGATATTTTTCATACAAGTAATGAGCTCGCGCTTTAGCGTGCTATCTCCGCGCTTCGCTGGAGGGCGCAAACTGAACTTTGAACGCAGTACGCTTAACGAAACACCAGAAAACTTAAAATTTGGTGTATTAATTCTACTTTGTCAGATTAAAATTTCTTTTTAATTTTTGACATCATTTGATTTAACCCGCGTCGCGGGTGTCAGCACCCCGCTTCGCCGCCCCGGGCGCGGAAGGCGGGGTGAGTAACGCACAAGCCCCGAAGCCCGTGAAAACGGGCGACAGCCGATAAAAATTAAGGGCTGTCGCTCTCTTCGAGAGCTTTAAGTTTGTTCACTGCAACCCCGCGCTGACGCACGGGGCTACACGCTAACGCCCGTTTTCACGGGCTAAAAACCAAATTCTGTCAGTTGATTTAATCTGACAAAGTATTAAGCAGGTCAGCAAAAGTTTTGCGACAGATTGAAAATCAAGAAAAGTTTGCAAATAGTTGAGTAACCTTGGTTTTTGGGTTTTCTTCATTGTCCATTGTCCATGGTTAATTGTGCATTAGTGCTTATTATCGGAACAATTTAATGTGTCGGGCAATAAAATCTTGATTAAAAACCGACTTTGTTTATCGGCAAAAATCGAAGAGTCTTTCGTCCTTAAACTACGAATTTTGCAAAGAAGATAACGAAAGTTTTTAGGACTAACCGAAAAAATAATAAATATTAAAAAGGAGAAAATTATGTCAATTGAAATTCCACAACCTGCGATGGCCTTAAATGCGGTAGATGCGCCCGGACAGCATTATAAAATGTATAATTCGTGGGAAATATCAGCTACTGAAAATATAGACCATATTCTTGATTGGACGGCCACGGTTGCCAGCGGTGCACCGGGCGGACATTTAAAAGTTTTGATTATTAACTGTCACGGCTATTACAACGGGAGCAAACGAACCAGCCAGGGTGGCTTTGGCTTGGCACTCGGCACAGGAATCCAAAGGGCACACACTTCCAAATTTTCAAAACTTCGGGGAAAAGTAGCAAATATTTGGATTACAGCTTGCGGGACTGCCAGAATCACCGTTCCCGGCACGTCGGGTGATGGGGACGGCAATCTCTTTTGTCAGGAAGTCGCCCGCAATTCAGGCGCGTATGTGACTGCCGCGACCACTATGCAATATCACGACAACTCGCTTCCGCAAAACCACATTGACGATTTTGAAGGGCTTGTCTTACGTTATAATCCGGCAGGAGCCGTTGATTGGTCGCGCGATTACGGGCAAGATTTTATTTTAGGTTTGATAAACGGCTGGAATTAGTGGCGGACTAGAGATAGTGCCACAAGAAGTAGCTGGCTTAAATAATAGTAGTGTAACTTGACCAATTGCTTCGGCAAAGTTAAACGGCTAGATTCCTTACAGTTTAGCGAGTTTTTCCGGTTCTGTTTGATTCGGCTTGAGCGAGTTTTTTGTTTTCAGTTGTTTTACACTTATTTCTTCACACCCTTATGGGTTAAATGATGGCGAACCTAAAAAAAGGCGCGAGCATTTTATCTCACGCCTTTTTGACTAAAAAAATATCTGAATTTTTATCGCAGGTTGATTCGTTCAGGCTGAATGGTCACGACGAGTTCGCCTTGAAGCTTCTTTCGATCGATGAGCGGTCTGTCGATCTCGACTTCGACCACATATCTTCCTTTCGGAATCAGATCAATTACTAATTCGGGCAATCGGTCGAGCAAACAAACTTTCTTTGAACGCGAGCGAACCGGAACTTTTTCGCCGCTCGGAGTTAAGCGATAGGTCGTGACCGTTAAAGTATAACAACCGCCTTTGCCGCCGGATACTTCAACCCCTTTGACAACGCCGCTGACGATGATTTTGCCGGCGGGCAAATCTAAAGTTCCCGTCCTAAATGCGATTTTACTCTTATCAATCTTAAAAGCGATTTTCTTTGTCTCTTTCGGCTGGGCACTCGCGGCAGCCGCAAAAACTCCAAAAACTACTAAACCGGTTAATAAAACTTTGATTCCATTTTTCAAAATTGCTGTCATTTTCATAT
Organism: Acidobacteriota bacterium; assembly: GCA_031413075.1. Classification (GTDB taxonomy): domain Bacteria; phylum Acidobacteriota; class Blastocatellia; order Pyrinomonadales; family Pyrinomonadaceae; genus JAIBCC01. The sequence goes on from JANOEF010000578.1 coordinate 8,359, forward strand.
ATTTTCTCCCTCTCAAATTATGTGGAAACATTTTATGCTTCTCATTGATAACTGGAGATTTTCGGGAAAATGTGTCGCAATTTTTTTTTGAGACTGATTTTATTAACTTTTATTAACGATTTCGCCTTCGGATAAAATCTGAATATTATTATTCTGAAATTATGGTTAGACCTTTTATCTTCTGAAAATCTTTTTCGTTATTGGTAATCAGCGGAATTTGCAGACTAATTGCAGTTGAAGCAATCCAAGCATCTGAAATTGAGATATTTAGTCCATTAAGTTTGCTATCAGTCATAATCTCCGCCCAAATTTTACAGACATCTCGGTTTGAATGTTGGATAACATAACGTTTCAATGCTTTTTCTAACAAGTTAATCTTATTTTGCCGTTACACAAAACTTATAAAAACTTATAAAATAAGAATTCTGTTTGCTTCCTGCTTCATTGAATCCCTCAGCCGTTGGGCTTTTGGTTGGTTTGATTCTCCACAGGCTTTTGTCTCTGTTTCAAGACTCCCCGCGTAACTCACGGAACTATTTTCCTGGTAGTTTTCTAAGTTTATCGCCGCATTCAAATCTCGGTCTATTTCTAATCCACAAACTTCGCAGTTGTAAATTCGTTCCGCTAAACTTAACTTTTCTTTGATCTTGCCACAACTTGAACACATTTTACTGGATGGATAGTAACGATTTCCTACTGTTACTTTTGCTCCATACCAGCTTGCCTTGTATTCCAGTTGTCGCCGAAACTCATAGAATCCACCATCCAAGATTGCACTTGCTAACTTATGATTTTTACTCATTCCTTTGATATTCAAATCTTCGATGATAATTTCGCCGTGGTTTTTGGCTAAATCACTCGTCAATTTGTGTAATGTGTCTCGTCTCAAACAAGCTATTTGATAATGAATCTTGGCTACTTTCTTTTTCGCTTTGTAATAATTATTTGATTGCTTTTTTGCTCCCTTGATGAATTTCTTGGAAACTTGGCGTTGGGCGCGTCGCAACTTTCTCAGATACTTGCGATAGGCTCTGACTGCTGGAACTTCATTTCCATCGCTCATTGTAGCAAGGGTTTTGATACCTAAATCTACTCCGATTTTCTCTCGTTTCTTTTCTGTAACTTGTGGCTGATGCTCAACTTTGAAACTAATAAACCAATTTTCAGCGTGGCGCGAAACTACTGCGTTTTTAACTTCCGCATTTGGTAAATCTTCTGAACATTTCAGCCAACCAAACTTCGGTAATTTGATTTTGTTGCCTTCAATTCTTATTGCACCTTCGAGCTAAAATGAATCTTTGATGCCTTTCTTCTTAAAACGTGGAGGTTTCGCTCCCTTAACTTTGAAAACTCTTTTGAAGGCTTCATCCAAATTGCGAAAGGCTTGTTGAGGACTGCATTTTGAGACTTCGTAAGTCCACTCTTTTTCACTTTTAATTTCTTTCACCCAAAGTTTATGTAAATCAATTCCAGTTGGTCGTGTGACACCTTGTGAAATCAATTCCTGTGATTTATGAAGTCCCCAATTATACGCAAATCTCGCTGTTCCGGCGTGTTTCGAGGCCAGCGTTTTTTGCTTGTTATTGAGTTCCAATCTAACTTTGAGGGACTTCATAAATACTTGTAAGTTACTGAAAACAATACATATTGTAGCACAATAATCCCAACCAATCAAAATTCAAACTAAACAAAACTAAACAATTTACCTCAAATAACTACGATAATGTTCAGAAATGTCTAGAAATGTTCAGATATTCGATTTCGGTTTGTTACCCAAACTGTATCAGAGACACGGGTATCTTTGAGCCATTTTTCAAACTCATGAAACTCATCATTTGACCAAAGCTCAGCACCTTCGCCGATTGCCTCGTCAAAATTAAACGGTTTTACGTCCTGCAACTTAGCGAGTTTTTCGAGGTCTTCTAAATTTGGCTTAAGCGTATTTTTTACTTTTGGTCGTCGCAAACTCATTTATTTGCGCTTTTTCACGCTAACTTTTCTCCATTCGCACCTTCAAAATCCGACGCTTATCCACCTCTTCGACTTTGAAAATATGTCCGTTAAATCTGACCATTTCGCCTTCGGACAGGATTTGCCCGGCCTCGCTCATGAGGAATCCGGCGATGGTGGTATAGCCTTCGGAAATCGGGAGATTCATTGACATCCGGCGATTCAAATCGCGGACGACTAAATTGCCGTCCAAGAGATAACTGCCGTCTTCCTGCGAATGGATTTGTTCGGCTACTTCTTCGTCGTGTTCATCGGAAATATCGCCGACAATTTCTTCCAGGAGGTCTTCGAGGGTGATGATGCCTTCGACGCCGCCGTGTTCGTCCACCACAAATCCAAAGTGTGATTTGCCTCGCTGCATTTGTCTCAGGACTTCTTCGAGTTTGGCCGTATCAACCACATAAAACGGTGGTTTGACGACTTTTTCAATCTTGAAAAGCCGGGTTTTGACCAGAAAATACTGCATCACGTCTTTGCTGTGGAGAACACCTTTGATGTCGTCCAACGACTCGCCATAGACCGGCAGACGAGAATATCCGTGTTGACGAAAAATCTTGGCGATGTCCTCCAGACTTGCAGTGATCGGAATTGCGACAATTTCGGTGCGCGGAATCATGGCTTCCTTGACCGTTGTGTCAGAAAACTCAAAAACTTTGTTGATGAGTGCTTCTTCTTCGATGTTCAAATGCCCGCTTTTTTGTGAAACACTAATCAGTTGTCGAATCTCGTCTTCGGTATAAATCGAACCGTGTTCATGCGACGGGCGCAGTCCAAAGACTCGCACAATTTTAGTTCCGGTCCAATCCAAAGCCCGAATCGGATAATAAAAAACTTTGTAAAAAATTTGGAGAGGAAGAGCCACCGCCATTGCCACTTTTTCGGATAATTCCAGGGCCACTGTTTTCGGAGCAAGTTCGCCGAACGCAATGTGCAAAAATGTAATCATGGTAAAAGCGATGATAAATGAAATCGTATGGAGTATGGTTGGTGAAGCCAGAAAACCCCAGCCGGTAGCCTCGCCCAATTTGAACAATAACGGATCAAGCATCGTCGCAATGGCAGGTTCACCGACCCAGCCGAGTCCCAGCGAAAAAAGTGTGATTCCCAATTGTGTAGCGGAAATATAAGCGTTGAGATGGTTCAAACAGTCAAGCAAACGCTTGGCCGCCGCGCTACCTTCGTTTGCCAGGGCCTCAATCCGCGATTTGCGAACTGCCACCAACGCAAATTCCGAGGCGACAAAAAAGCCATTTGCCAGGACTAATGCGAAAACGAGGAAAACATTAAAACTTGCGGTAAAAAACGAAGGCATTTCGCCAATTGTGCCGGAATCGGCCAAGAAAAATAAGAATCTACTATAATAATCGTCCATAGGTAAAGCTGCAGAAATTAGCATCTTCGACTGCGAAAGAATAATTTCCTGCATCAAAAGATAAAGTCGTAAGAATTATAGCATATTCGGCTTTGCATCAATAATTTCCTGAATCAAAGATTGACACGAACCGCACCCGCTTCCGGCATGACAAAGGTGCGAGACTTCTTCGACAGTTTGGCAATGATTTTCGCCGATCATTTTTTCAATCGTTTCTTCGGACACCCCGAAACAGGTGCAAATCAGAGCTTTTTCGCCGACAAATTCTTCGAGCTGAGCGGACCGAAAATCGTTGAACGCAGTCTGTAAGGTCTCAATTGAAAGCGTCAGGCAATGCCGGCGATTATCAGGAAAATTGCCGATTTTGGCTTGAATCTGCGTTTCTAAGTCTTCGAGCCCATGAAGCTCAATCAGGCTTTGGCCGGTAATTATTTCTGCCAAAATGTCGGCCGCCGCCGTTAAATATCCGCAGCCGTTAGTCTGAAATTTTGCCGCCACGATCTTTCGCTCTCTGATCTGCAGGGTGAATCGAACCGCCGAACCGCAAACAAAAGTCGCATTTGTTCCAATGGCATTGGCAAATTCCGCTCGGCCGGCGTTTTTCGGATCGGAAAAGCGGGCGGAAATTTTCGCTTCGTAAAAACTCACAAAATAATGGTAAATGGTTATTGGCAATTGGTAAATGACAGGTTTCTTTTACAATTTACAATTTACAATTTACAATTTACCATTATCAATTATGAGAGTTGTGACCTGTTGTTTTATCGCGATTTACTTTTTAATGATATTGGCCTGTCAAAGATCAGCGGCCCCGGTTTCG
>JANOEF010000579.1:0-3111 GCA_031413075.1 Acidobacteriota bacterium
GTTAAAATACTTGACTTTGGAATCGCCAAGCTGTCAGAACCACCTGCGGTAGCGGGTGGTTTAAGTGATGAGGATGCCACCGCCATCAAACAACCTTCAACCAGTCCCGGAATGATCATCGGCACGGCAAATTATATGTCGCCCGAACAAGCTAAGGGAAAAGTCGTTGACTCGAGGACGGATATTTTTAGTTTTGGAGTTTTGCTGTATGAAATGATTGCGGGAAATTTACCATTTGAAGGTGACAATGCGCTGGAAATGATCGGGGCGATTCTTAAAGATGAACCGAAACCGTTAAACGCCGATGTCCCAATTGAAATAAAAAAAATCATCAGCAAATGTTTACGAAAAGACCGTGAGACGCGTTATCAAACTATCAAAGATGTCGGCAATGATCTGAAAGACGTCAGGCAGGAGTTGGAACTCAAGAATCTGATGGAGCGTTCGATCGTCCCGAATCAAGATGAAAATAAAACTCAGATTCTAAAAGCCACGACTTTAGATGAAATTAACCAAACCACCACCAATCAAACAGTTGCAAGCAAACCGAAAACTAAATATTTTGTTGCAGGATTCGCGGCTTTACTTCTCGCCGTCGGCGGATTCTTCGGCTACAAGTATTTCGGCAGTCCGCCCGTCAACATCTCTTTTGAATCGTCAAAATCCTCGCGTCTGACCAGTTCGGGCAAAGTTCGGATAACTGCCATTTCGCCGGACGGCAAGTGGCTTGCTTACGCGGTCGATGGTGAAGAACAACGCAGTCTCTGGGTCAAACAAGTTGCCGTTCCCGACAGCGACACCAAGATTGTGACGACTCCCCGTCCGGTTGAGATGACGGGATTGACCTTTTCGCCCGATGGCAACTTTTTGTATTACTCCGTTTTGAATCACGATGGGAAAATCCTATCGTTGTATCAGGTTGGGGTTCTCGGCGGCACTCCGCGAAAGATCCTTGACAGTCCGCTCAATGAAGAAGGTATTTACGGCTCGGTGGGTTTTTCGCCCGACGGAAAAAAGATCGCTTACTACAACATTAAAAATGACGAACGAAAGCTAATGACCGCTAATGCGGACGGCACCGAGCCGCGTCAACTCGCGGCACGCGGTGGCGACGAAATTTTCTTTCTTGTTACTTCCGGACCTTCATGGTCGCCGGACGGGAAAACCATCGCTACCTCAATCGGAACGTTAAACCCGCAAACTATGAGTGTTGCCGCAGTTTCGGTGGCGACCGGCGAGATAACAGTTTTGGGCTCGCAAAAATTTAGCTGGACAAACAGACCGACCTGGCTTGCCGATGGCAAGGGTTTGCTGATGCTGGCGAGAGAGGCTGAAGGTGAGCCAAACCAGATCTGGCAAATATCTTATCCGGCAGGTGAATACAAAAAGCTGTCCAACGATCTTTTGGGCTACAATTCGATCAGTCTGACGGCGGATTCAAATGTTTTGGCAGCGGTGCAGAGGACCGGAGTTAGCAATATCTCGATAGTCCAGACGAGTGACCCGAATTCAGCCAAACAAATCACCACGGGCACCGACCGGAATCAATCACCGAGCTGGACACCCGATGCGAAATTACTCTTTAGACGGCAGTCAGGAGGCGGTTCTGCCATTTATGTGGTTGATCCGCGTGAAGGAAGCCCGAAACAACTGATCTCTGACTACGTCCAAATCATTGATCGGTTGGCAGTTTCTCCTGACGGACGATATATCGTCTTTACTTCAAAACGGTCGGGGAATCATGCCCTTTGGCGAATGGACGCGGACGGCGGCAATCTGACGCAGCTAACCAAGACCCAAGGGCTTGTTCCCGACTTTTCGCCGGATGGTCGGGAGATTATCTATTATAATACTGAAAAAAAACCATCTACGATCTGGAAAGTAGGAATTGACGGTGGAGAGCCCGTTCAGTTGACCGATAAGTATTCATTCTATCCCCAGTTTTCACCCGATGGAAAACAATTCATCTGTTACTACCAGGCTGATCCAAAATCCCCTGACAAAATTGCGGTCTATTCATCCGCCGGCGGCTCACCCATAAAGTTACTTGATCCACCGAAAGATTTTGACTGGGCAACGTTACGTTGGATGCCGGATGGACGCACGATCACCTACGTTGTCACTAAAGACGGCGTGGGAAATATCTGGTCGAAACAGTTGGAAGGCGGCACGCCGAAACAGATCACCAATTTCACCAGTGAAGGCATCGGGTCATTCGATTTCTCCCCCGACGGCAAACAAATCGCCATCGCCCGCGGAACAGGAACGAGCGATGTCGTGCTGATCAGCGGGATTAAAAAATAAAGATGAAAACAGGAACAATAATCAATCAATACAAAATCATCTCGCCAATTGGAAAGGGCGGCATGGGCGAAGTTTTTTTGGCACAGGATACGAAACTTGATAGAAAAGTCGCTATCAAATTCTTGAACGAAGAATTCAGCAAAGAGACGGATAAACTGAATCGTTTCATTCAGGAAGCGAAGGCCGTTTCGGCACTCAATCATCCGAATATTCTGACGGTTTACGAGATCGGCGAGAAGGATGAGGCGAACTTTATTGTCACCGAATTTATCGACGGCAAAACCTTGCGTGAACAACTTTCACCAAAGAAAACGAATTCGCTCAATTCAATTCTAAAAATTGGTGTCCAGGTTTCTGAAGCACTTTCTGCCGCACATCAGGCGGGAATCATTCATCGGGATATTAAGCCTGAAAATATTATGATTCGCCAAGATGGCTACGCCAAAGTGCTTGATTTTGGACTCGCCAAACTGCTTCCGCAGAGACAGAGACAGGGAGAAGGAGAGCCACGGGAACACGGTGAGGAAGAAGACACTCTGCCGCAACCCGAAATCCAAAATCCAAAATCCAAAATCCAAAATCTGACCGCTCCGGGCGTAGTGATGGGAACGGTTTCGTATATGTCACCCGAGCAGGCTCGCGGCAAAGAGACTGATGCCAGGACCGATATCTGGAGTTTAGGCGTAGTCTTGTATGAAATGCTGTCGGGCAAAGTTCCATTTAGCGGCGAAACCATCAATCACACGATCGTTTCGATCCTGGAAAAAGAGCCGAAACGACTCGAAAATGTGCCGGATGAGCTAAACA
>JANOEF010000580.1:0-9932 GCA_031413075.1 Acidobacteriota bacterium
AGGATGAGCTGGCCGAAGATGGCGGCAGCCCGGTCAGCGTGTCGATCAAGCGCAGCAAGAAGCAATCGAAGGCTTCCACATGAGACTGGTCCTCGCAGCGGTGATCGGCCTGATCGCCGCCGCATCGGTGCTCGCGCAGACGGCCCCGACGGCGCCCGCGGTCGAGCCGTACACGTGGAAAAACGTCGCCGTAGAGCATATCAAAATCAACCAGATTTGAGAAAATCAAGCCTTTTGTATCGTCCTTAAGCGCATTGATGGTGACATTGACAACCTGTTCGTTATTTTTTGCGGCGAGGTCTTCGGTAACGCCGATTGAATCATAAATCGAAGCGATTTTGCCGATGCAGACAACATCTAAGCCATTATCTTTCAAAAGTGGTAACAGATTATCGGTTGGCGGTGGAACGGCGTAATCGTGACGGTTTTCGGTGCGTTTGAAATCGTTGGCATTGATTCCCAAAAACGGACGAGCGATAACTCGTCCGACTTTGTCTTCGCCGTCGAGAATTTTGCGCGCAATATGGCAAATTTCATAAAGCCTCTCGATCGGGATGACTTCTTCGTGCGCGGCGATCTGAAACACCGAATCGGCCGAAGTATAAACGATCGGTTTGCCGGTTTTGATATGTTCTTCGCCGAATTGTTTGATGATTTCCGTGCCGGATGCCGGAACATTTGCCAAAACGCCCGGAACTCGGGCTTTTTCCATAAATTCGCCAATGATCCGCGGGGGAAATCCTTGGGGAAAAGTCGGAAATGCTTTTTGCAAAATGATACCGGCCATTTCCCAATGTCCGGTGGTCGTGTCTTTACCGTTTGATTTGAGCGTGCATTTGCCGAAAGACCCGTTTGGATTTTTGATGGCTGGTAAATCTTGCAAAGACTTGATATTTCCCAGTCCTAATTTTTGTAAGTTTGGCAGATTTACTTTTCTGGAAGCCAGAATATGTCCGAGCGTATCGCTTCCGGCATCGCCCCATTTGGCGGCGTCCGGCATTTCACCGATTCCCGCACTATCTAATACCATCAAAATAATTCGTCGAAATTTTTCGTTCATACTCCACATTTTAGCGCAAATATCAGGTTATCAATAAATGTCCGATAATGATTTTAAGCTTTGTAATGCGACCACTAAAAGATTCAATCAAAATAGTGGAAGGAGTAATTAAAGTCAACACGAAAATAGGCTCCATGCCAATGCACCCGGAGCCTATCGGTTAGTTCGCCAATTACGGGGGTAGTGTCTGTTTATAGTTGTCTGGTCAAAACCAATCTGAGAGGCATAAAGTAAGTTCCATAGTCAATATCAGGAGAAGGCTTGCCTTTTGTTTTGGCATCGCGGATTCTGGCCGTGTTATCAAAACTACCGCACCCACCCGATGAATTCGATTCCATAATCCAGGTGTTAATATCAGGATGGCTAATTTTTACATATCCGGTAGTTGATAAATCTCCGCGCCCTGCGCGATATCCGATGGTGCGGGTTGTTTGAGCCGCATCACCTAATTTTATATTGACAGCCAGACTTTTGCAGACAATCGCGCCAACCGTCATTTTTTGTAAAAAGGTGCCGTCAGCAAAGGTTGTAATAACCGTGCCGGGTTTTGAATCTTGAGTAAAATTAGGGTTTGGCGGATAGAGGGCATTAATCACCCGAGAACCCGAATTTAAAGTAAAATATCCATATTGACCAAATTGGGCTGAAACAGAATTTTGTCCATTAATGTAGGGATTTCCGTCAGAATGAATTCCGTATTGAAGATTAATCCCATCATCAATCGTGACATTTAAGTTAACCGGGGGAGCACTTCTTTGCGCCAAAGTGAAAATTGTTAGACTGAGGCCAAGCATCAGTGCCGTAAAAATTTTGAATAGTTTATTTTTCATCATGATTTTCCTTTTAGATTTGGAGTTAGATTTCGTATAATGAAATGTAAAATAATTGTTTGAGGGTGTCCTTAAGGTTTCCAAAATTTTTCCTAAAAATTTTCTAAAGATATTTATGAACGGGAAAATCGGGCACTTATACGAGTTTGATTCCTACTCATTGAATCCGGATGAAAGAACTTTCACCAAAAATGGCGAACCGATTCATCTCTCGCCGCGAGCCTTTGATATTTTGATCCTACTGATTGAAAACAGCGGAAGTCTGGTCGAAAAGCAAGATTTAATCGAACAAGTCTGGCACAATCAATTTGTCGAGGAAGCTAATATCTCAGTGCAAATCTCCGCCATCAGAAAAGCCCTCAAAGAAAAAGACAATGGCAAATACATCGAAACCGTTCCGAAACGCGGCTATCGTTTTAATGCTCAGGTACAAGTTTCCGAAAACGGACGTTTGGATGGAGAATCAGCGCATTTTACGACAAGTTTGGCGGATGAAAAACAAACGAAGAATCCAAATGCATCGAAAATTGTCTCACCAAAACGCAGTTGGTTTTTAGCCTTTCTAATTATTGCCGTCTCCGGCGCCGGTCTTTGGCTGACAGTTTTTGTTTTTATGAAGCCAAAGCCACTGAGAGAGAATTTTTCACAAAGAGTAAAATTAAGAAGACTCACTAATTCCGGTGCGGCTTTCGGCGCCGCGATTTCGCCTGATGGGAAATATGCGGCTTATCAAACAACTAATGCCGGAAAATATAGTCTGTGGCTGATGGAACTCGGTGCTAACACCAGTGTGCAGATCACCCCGCCCGGCGAGACTGCCTTTGGCGGAATCACTTTTTCGCCTGCCAACGATTACCTCTATTATTCGGCCGCCGACAATCAGCTAAATTCAGTTACCAGTGTTTATCAAATGTCACGGCTCGGTGGTGAAGCGAAAAAAATACTGAGCGGAATAAATAGTCCAATCGGATTTTCCGCCGATGGCCAGCGTTTCACCTTTATCCGCCAAAATCGCGACCAGGGCGAAACTGCACTGATGATTGTTAATGCTGACAGCACGGACGAAAAAACAATTGCTACACGAAAATCGCCGGACGTTTTTTCTATCGGCAAACGTCCGGTGTGGTCACCGGACGGCAAAACAATTGCCTGTATCGGTATCAATGCGGGCGAAAACTTTCTGCGGATTTTCACCATCAATCTTGCAGACCGTGAGGTTAAGCCTCTAACCTCGGAAAAATGGTCAGCCTTGCAAGACGTGATTTGGATGCCGGATTCAGACAATCTACTTTTGACGGCGCAGGACGATATCAATTTCGGACCTTTACAGCTTTGGACTACCTCGCTTTCGAAGGGCGGCGCCGCGGAAAAAATTACCAAAGAGTTTAATACTTATGTCGGACTTAGTTTATCGGCTGATTCTAATTCTTTGCTGACCACCCAGACAGATGGTTTCAATAATATTTGGATTATTCCCAATGGCGACTCAAATCAAGCCAAACAAATACTTTCCAATAAAGGCGGCGGCAGAGTTGATATGTCCTGGACGCAGGATAATCGCATCGTTTATACCTCAAATGCCAGCGGAAATCCGAACATTTTTATCATGAATGCCGATGGAAGCAACCAAACCCAACTGACAACCGACACTTTCGTCAAACGCTCACCAGTCGTTTCGCCTGATGGCCGCTACATTATTTTTGTTTCCAACCAAGCCGGAACGGAACAAATCTGGCGAATGGATATTAACGGACAGAATCAAAAACAACTGACCTCTCTCCATACTTTTCGTTATCCGCAATTTTCGCCTGATGGAAAATGGATAATCTATTCAACGTGGCAGGACAAAAAGGCGTTTCTCTGGAAGATTTCGATTGACGGAGGCGAATCGGCAGCCTTGAAAGACGGCACCTCGTTCGCACCGAATGTTTCACCGGATATGAAGTCTATTGCCTATCTGGAAAGAAATGAGCAAGCCGGACAAACTAAAATAAAAATTATCTCTTTGGCAAACGGGGAACTCATCAAAGAATTTGACGTTCCACAAAACACTCAACCTGATTCACTTCGCTGGAAACCGGACAGCCGCGCGATAGTTTATCGCTGCAGTCGCAATAATATCTTCAATATTTGGGAGCAACCGATCACTGATTCCGAACCGAAACAATTAACCAATTTTAACAGTGACCCGGCGGTTAACTGCGAATGGTCGCGTGACGGCAAAAACCTATCCTGTGTCCGGACTGGCTTGGTCAGAGATATAGTTCTTTTTAGCGAATTATAGTTAATTAAAATATGGACAAATAAGCCATCTTTTAATTTTTATAAGGAAACCTTAATGGGTGAACTACCACACCCTCTATCCCTTCGGCAATTAAGCGTTAGGGAATGCTTTTAATTGAAAATTGAATCCGGATTTCTAACTTAGTTGTTTGATTACCTCACTTAAAAGATTTCTGCTCGCAATCATTTTATAGAATCGGATTGATGACCGATGTCGCAGGATTACCCGATTTTCACGATTCCTTTTAAGGTCAACGGCTCTGGTTAGTAAATAAGATTTCAATAAGGGGAGTATAGCCAGGAAGTTTTTGCCTGTCAAGTAATTAAGTTATTGATATATTTGATTTTATTTGACGCTATTTGACGTTCTTTGACGTTCTTTGACGTTCTTTGTCATTATTTTAATTGAAGTTTTTTGATACTAACTTCGGCGGATCTCTTGGTTGATGCTCACCTACCATTTCACGCGATTATATTACAAAGCAAAGAGTCTTCTCCGCTTTTATCTCCAAATTTGTTGGTTAAAATGGTCATATAATCGAAAGTTCCTGCATACATCGCTTAATCCGCTCAAACGAGTGATTGATGTCATTGTCCAGCCCGATCGAAAAACGAATCAAGCCTTCGCTCAAACCCATTTGATCCCGCTCTTCTTTGGGAATTTCGGACGAGGTGCTGTGTCCCGGAGGTGAAAAAAGCGTTTTGAAATAGCCGAGACTGACTGCCAAATAGCCGACCTTTTCCTGTTGCATCCGGGTCATCAATTGATTGGCCAGTTCCAGCGTTCCGACGTCCAGAGCCAAAATACCGCCGTAGCCGTAACCCTGATTCATCAAGGAATTCAGAAGCTCAAATTGGGGATGTTCGGGCAAGCCGGGATAAAACACTTTCAAACCGAGCGCACTGAATTTTTCAGCCAAAAATTGAGCATTTGCACTATGCTGACGCATGCGTAAATGCAGAGAATGAAGGTTTTTCAAAATGCCGGCGGCCCGGGTGCTATCCAGCACCGGACCTAAAAGCATGGCCGCGCCGGAATTAATGTCAGTCAGCTGATGAACAAATTCATCGCTGGCACAGACGGCGCCGGCCACACAATCACTCGTTCCATTGATAAATTTGGTCATACTGTGAATGACGACATCAGCGCCGAGTCTGATCGGCGATAAAATCAATGGACTGAATGTGTTATCAACCACAAGTTGCAGATTGTTCGACCTCGCAAGCGCTGAAAGTTTTGGAATGTCAGCAATTTCCAGGAGCGGATTGCTGATTGATTCGCAATAAATAATCCGGGTCTTAGCGTTGATCTTGCCGGCCACTTCGTCAAGATTTTGAATGTCAACAAAATGAACGGTAATACCCAGACGAGGTAGAAAATTTTTGAAAAGTGCATAAGTTCCGCCGTAAATCGTATGCGCCGAAATAATCTCGCCGCCACTTTCGCACAACTGCAAAATCGTGGAGCTGATGGCTGCCATGCCTGAGGCCGAAACCTGCGCCGACTCGCTGTCTTCCATCCGCGCGAGGGCTTTGGACAGATACTTATTGGTCGGGTTCCAATGCCGCGAATAGAGAAAACAGCCTTCGATTTCGTGTTCAAAGAGTTCCTCCATCCGTTCGGGCGACATAAATGTATAAGTTGACGAGTCGGTGATCGAAGGATTAACATCGCCGAATTCGCCAAAAACTAAGAAATCTTGAATTCTACTACTCGGATCAAACATAATTTTTTCTCCCTTAAAATTTTGAAAAAAACATTTTAAAATTAATCCTAATCCGCCAAAAGCTGAGCAACAGGAATTTCCCCGTTTCGCTTAATCGAAGCAAAATGACTAGGGTCTATCACCTGTCACTATCTGCGTATCGGCTTGTTTATTCCATTCAAAATACGAACCGTCATACAACCTGACGCGATAACCGAGATAACGAAGAATGAAATAGGTATGCGAAGCCTGTCCGCCCGTGCGGCAATATACAACGACTGTTTTATCCGCTGTAACTCCTGTATTTTGATAGGTTTGTCGTAATTCTTTTTCTGCTTTCAGGCGCGGGTTCTCGCGGGAAACGACATTATTTTGGAGCCAAAAGACGCTTGCCGCCCCCGGAATATGCCCTGCCCGGATAACTCCGTCGCCTGCTTTTTCGCCGGTATATTCCTCTTTTGGACGGGCATCGATCAAAACCAAATTGGTCGGATTTTGCTTAGTGACCGACCACGAAACATCCCGCACCGTATCAAGCGAAACAACTGTTTGCGGGTTAATTTTCGGAGTAAAAGGCTGGCTTGTCGGCTCAACCTCTTGGGTCGAAACTTTGCGATTTTCCGCTTTCCATTTTTCTAAACCACCGTCAAGCATCGCTATTCGATGGCCTTGCCCAAGATAGTCAAGCGTAAAAAACGTACGAGCTGCCAGCAAGCCGCTCAAATCACCGTAAAGCACGATTTTCTTTGAGTTGCCGACTCCGATTTGGGTGAAAACTTTGTGCAGATTTTCGGCCGAAGCGAGTTCGTTTGGCACGCCGTCACGCGTTGTGGTGATGTCTCCATAAACCAAAAATCGGGCGTTCGGAATATGTCCGGCATCGTAATGCTCACGTTTGGCGGCAACGTGCAAAACAACCACCTGGCCCAAATTTTTGGCGAGCCAATCGGTCGAAACGAGCATTCCTCGGTTTGTTTTTTGCGCCACAGAGCCACCGGTTAAACCAATGATGACGGCCATCAGGGTAATAATTCTGCTTATTCTTAAATTCATATGATGCTCGTTAAATTTATCCCTTCGCTCGGGTCGGGATGCCAAATGGTAAATAAAGCTGACAAGAGCTAATCAAACTCGTCAGCATAAAAATAGCCGCTAAGACACCTCACCCAATCGCTCCGGTTCCGCTGATTTGTCCTGTCAAATACAAAACTCCGACTACAATTGCCAAAATAATTCTAATCGTCTTATCAATCGTTCCCAGATTTGCTTTCACTGTCTTAACTCCTTTATTTGCTTAATTTTCCGTCAAACGGCAATAGCAATAAATGAATTCCTGAGTGGTGTTAAAAGGCGTTTCATGCTTTTCGCTCAGACTTTTGACTAACTCAAAATTTTTGCCGAATTGATGGTGCATCGAATCAGGCGAATACTGAACAACGTCCAAACCGCTGCATTTTTTCGGTCCGTTCAGTCCGAACGAAGCAACGATGAGATGTCCGCCGATCTTTAACGAACGTTTGACCAATTCGACATATTTCCGGCGGTCATTTTTATCGGTTAAAAAATGAAAAACGGCTCTGTCATGCCAAACATCGTAGTGATTTTTCGGCAAATCAGCTTGCGTAATATCGGCTTCGATCCATTCCACCAACTCCCTTTTCCGGCCCAGACGAGACTGACTATTCGCCAAAGCCTTTGCCGAAATATCCAAGACCGTCACGTCTGCGAAACCATTTTCGAGCAAATCGTCAACCAAAGTTGAACTACCGCCGCCCACGTCAATAACCGCCGCACCTTTTTCAACCCTGGTGTTTAAGATCATCTGCAAAGAATTATCCAGATGTTCGCGATACCAGCTAACTTGATCAATATTCTTTGTCTGATAAACATGTTCCCAATGCGATTTTTTATTCATTTTTTACCTCCGCCTCAGACGTTTTTTCTTGATGTCGAGACCCGACATCACAAGCCCCGCGCATTCAGGTCTCAACCCCGAGTTTCGGTAAAATAACCAGTTGCAGCAGGAGCCAAAACCCGATAATTCCAATCACCCAATAAATATCATTCATTTTTTTCAAACCTCGTAAAAATCGCTTAAAATAGTCTGCCTTTTCCGCCTTTGCCTTGACCGCATCGTTCAAAGGCAGGTAAATGATTTTCTTCCGAAGCTCTTTGCAAAGCCCGGTAAACAATCAAAATGTCCTCACGTTTCGTCGTTTCAAAAAGCCGCTGATACAAATCCCGATTGGCAATTTCAGCCGCTCCGCCTGCTTTGCAAGCCTCGGCGACGCTTTGAAACTTCGGTACGTTTCCTGACCATTTATTTTCGGGAATCGGTAAATTGTAAGTTTTGAATACCTCTTTGAGTCTCACGATGTGCCGCGCTTCGGCTTCCTCAATATTAATAAAAGGGCGCGGATTACGAAAATCCTGGTTGATTTGACCGTAGGTTGCCCCTGCCAAATATTCATCGTTTAAGGCCAGAAACAGTCCATCAACTTCCTCTTTTTTCAAATCACCTTTGTAATTTGCGAAATCGAAATCGCAGATTTTGCATTCCGTCCCGGTTGACTTTGTTTTTTCGGTCGGCGGTGTCGCCGAAGCGGTCGGGATAATTTGATTCGATTGATTGACCTGACTATTTCCCGGCCCGCAAGCCAACATAAAAAATATTACTAATCCTAAGACAAAGACTCTCATAAAACCTCCGAGTCAAAAAAAGCGGTCAAGTTTTACCTCAACCGCTTTGTGTATCGTTACTTTGAACTGGCGCAAGCCGTTGCCGAAACTTCGGTTTCAAGCCCCGCGTCAGTCCACGCCTGGGTTCCTCCGGTGACGTTATAAACCCGGTCAAAGCCGGCGTTTTCCAGGATACTGGCACCTAAACTCGAACGATAGCCGCTTTGACAAATAACGTAAGTCGGCAGGTTAGGGTTGAGCTTGTCAATTTCTTTATCCAAACGGTCGAGCGGGATGTTTACAGTCCGAACCGCGTGACCGGTGGCGTGTTCGGCCGGACGGCGGACATCCACAAACTGCAAATGTTTTTCAGTTTTGGTTAATTCTGCAACTTCCCCGACCGGAACCTGTTCGACCGTTTTCGTTTCACCCGCGTAATCGCCGATCAAAATAAACCCTTTGACCGTTTCGTGTCCAACCCGTGCCAGCCGCATGAACGCTTCGTCAAGTTGTTCCTTGGTTTCGGAGACAATCGCCAACGGGGTTCCGATCGGGATCATTGTCCCGGCCCACGAAGCAAATTGCCCGCCGAGTCCGATGTTGACCGAATTTGGAACATGCGATGCGCCGTATTCGGTGTTTTTACGAACATCAACTACAACTCCGTCAAAACTTCTGATTTCTTCACTCGAGAGCGCCAGAGGTTTCGCCAGATCGGACAAACTGCGCGAACCTTCTAAATTCTTTGACGCGCTTTTCGGAAAATAAGCCGGGACTTCAGGCTGATCTGCGGCGACGATTTTGATGAATTCTTCTTTGCTCATCGGTTGCAAAGCATAGTTAAAATTACGCTGATTGCCGAGTGTTGACCAGGTTTCTTTGGAGAGTGATTTTCCGCATAAACTTCCCGCACCGTGAGCCGGATAAACTTCGGTTTCGTCCCCTAAAGGCAAAATCTTTTCGTGAAGTGAATCGTAAAGCATCGAACCCATTTGTTCAGCCGTAAAACCCTTTGAACCGATCAAATCAGGCCGCCCGACATCGCCGATAAAGAGCGTGTCGCCGGTGAACATTTTTAATGGCTCATTGGCTGATTCAGCTAAAATCGTGATGCCTTCGGGCGTGTGCCCCGGCGTTTCAAGAAATTTCAACTTGATTTCGCCAAGTGCCAGCTCATCGCCGTCTTTAACTTTATGGGTCGGAAAAGTCGTCTTGGCCCGTTGTCCATAAATTATTTCGGCGCCTGTTTTTTCGGCTAACTCAAGATGTCCGGAAACAAAATCAGCGTGCGAATGGGTTTCAATAATGTATTTGATCGTTTGTCCATTAGCCTCGGCTTCGTCCATATATTGCTGGACGTCGCGCTGCGGATCT
>JANOEF010000581.1:0-5296 GCA_031413075.1 Acidobacteriota bacterium
CGACATTTTCCTGATTGACAATTAAATTAACCCGGGGAAAATCTCTTTTGATAATTTCGACTGTCTCATCACTCGATTGATTATCAAGGACCCAGACTGTCCAGTTTGAGGGCAAATCTTTGAGCGAATTGAGACATTCGGAAATTTCTCCGGCACTGTTCCAGGTCACGATTGAGATTGTTACTGTTTTGTCTGTCTGACTTTGGGGCATATTTTTACAAATTGAAGGTTTAGTTTGTCGGTATAAAAGCAATTTCGTCAGCCCGCTGAGATTTATAAAGTTTTAATAATAAATTTGGGGCAACTTTTAAGAGCATTATAATGAGCCGCAATTGTTTTGAACGCCGAATTTGATTACCTTTTTCAAAAGCCCGACGAGCGGCTAAGAAGTCTTTTTTTAATAAAAATGATTTTCCCCGTTCAATCTCCATCTCGGCATTCAGGCGGGTTAATTGATTTTCGACAATTTGTTTTTGTTGTTCGTTCAGTTCAATTAATTTCAACACCCGATCAAAAACATCAATTTCGCGTTGAACCCGTTGAATCGAATTACCCGATAAACTGTCGAGCCTGACCCGATATTTGAGCAAAACCCGCGTTTGATAGCCGATGCGCCCACCATTTTTGGCTATTCTCAACCACAGCACAAAATCGTGAGCTCGAACTTTTTCGGTTTCAAACATTCCGGCATTGACGACGTCTTGTTTCCGGACAAGGGTGCCTGAGGTAATCACATTGCAACGAAAATCCAACAAATTATCAAAATCAGCCTCACCGACAGAGGGTGCGTCGGTGGTATATTTTTTCCCGTCAAAAGGCGAGCCCCCGAACAACTCCGCATCGGCGTAAACCAGATTGTAACTATTAAATTCGAGGAATTTTACCTGGGATTCGAGAAATTCGGGAAACCAAATATCATCTCCATCCAAAAAGGCGATTAACTCCCCCCGAGCTTGTTGGATGCCCTCATTGCGGGCAGCACCGGCTCCGACGTTATTAATTTTCAGATAAACAATATTTTCCAAATAAGGTTCTAAAGCTTTTTCAAAATCAATTGTATCGGGTGAACCGTCATTTATGATAATTATTTCGTAATCTCCAAAGGTTTGCCGAAAGACCGAATCGAGCGTTTCGGCAATATAATCGGCAATATTGTAGGCAGGAATAATGATGCTCACTTTCGGTGAGGCAATCACCTTTTGACCAATGGTTTTTGAAAATTCCGAATACATTATTATTGGCTATTGTCTCCTAAATTTGGGCTGTTAGTTCCGGCTGTGACCGTTTCACGAATCGGTTCCCACTTGGCAAATCGTTCTCCCCGGACAAATTTATAAAATCCGATCAATGAAGCTACATTAGCCAATGTAAAATAAAGCGGGATGGCTAATATTCCCAAACGGATTCCCTTCCGTTCAAAAAACCAGGCAAATAACGCCATCAAATAAAAACCGATCTGAACTAATAGCGCCAATTGAAAATAAACCGTATAAAAAGCCAGCACAGAATTGGAGAGCAAAATTAATAACAGAAAGAGAGGGACAGCATAACGAAAAAGTTTGTGAGATATAAGTTCGATGGCATAAAAGCCACTTTTGAAAGGGTTCATCATTTGGCGATTGTGCCAAAGATCATTAATAGTCTGTAAAATTACTCTCACTCTCATCTGCATCTCTTTGTCGGATTTAATATTTGTTTCCTCCAGACAAACAGCATTCGGTTCATAAACCGTCCGTAATCCTTGTTGATACAGAATCGTTGCAATCAAAAAATCCGAACAGGCTTCGGGATACATTGGCCGGTAGGCTGCTCGTCTGACCGCATAGAGACAGCCTGACGCACCAATCAACGAACAGGCTTTGCTTTCAGCCTCTTTCAAAAAAACTTCGTAATTCCAATAGCTTTTTGCGCCCTGACCGATGGTTGTATCCTTTTTGTCAATATAAACCAGTTTGCCCGCCACGCACCCCACTGTTTGATCGGCAAAACTCGGCAGAATCTCCCGCAAAACATTCGGTTGATACATCGAGGTTGCATCAGAAAATAAAATAATTTCACCGGTTGCCAGTTCAACTGCTTTATTTTGTGTCGAGGTTTTACCGACTCGGCCTTCCTGACGAAAAAGTTTTATTCCTTTTTTGCCAAATTCCTTAACAATTTCATCAGTTTTATCAGTTGAACCATCAGAGGCTACTAAAATTTCCAGTTTTTTCGGCGGATAATCAATCTGTAAAGTATTTTCAAGTTTTCCGCCGATGTCTTTTTCTTCGTTGTAGGCTGTGATGATAATCGTGACATTTGGCTCAAGGGGAGCCCGTTGAACTTTCATCGGTCGGATTAAGCTCACTACATAGACCAGTAACGGATAACCGAGGTAAGTATAAACCAAAGCCGTCAGACTGATAAAAAATACAATTTGAGCCGTTAAAATCATTTATTTTGTTTGGTTTTTGAAATAATCCCCTAATCCTTTTACCTCAATCAAAGGTTCTCCTCTTTCCTGTTGTTGAATGGCATAGATCCGTCTCAAACAAACTGCGTAAGCAATTGGATAATAGACAAACCATTGATAGGCGACCGAGACAAAGAAGCTCGAAACCATATAACCAATGATACTAGCCTGAATTCCAATCGCAAGGTAATATATCCAGCTTGAATCCTGGCGGGAAAACATTTGTCGTTCCATGGCAGCTAATTTTCTCAATGGACTCAGTAAAAAAATGACATAAGCCAGCAAACCCATCCATCCAAGCTCAGAAGAAATCTGGGTAAAGGCATTGTGAGTTTGTAAATTTCTGACACCTACTATCGGAAAATTACCAATTCCGATTCCTAAAGGATTTCTCAAAGTTACCTGGATTGATCTCTCCAAAAGTTCTTTGCGCTGATCTGACGACCCGACCGCATCGAGCCCCGGAACAAAAATTGACAAAATCCGCATCCAATAATTACCCGGTGCGAAAGTAATTACCAAAATCCCGACCAATAAAGCTGAGCCAACCACCAGCAGACGATTTTTCTTACTTAATTTCCACACCAAGACGGCTGAAATAGCAATCAAACCCAAAAATCCGCCTCTCGAAAAAGTTACAAAATTGGCCATTACCATCAGCGTGGCTGCACTAAAATAGGTGATTTTGCCGATCATACTTTTAGAGGCCATCCCTAACCCAAATGCAATCGGGGTAAAAATCACCAGATGCAAAGCCATATCATTGGGGTTACCGAACATTCCGCCAAAATCAACATTGACCCGATAGCCTTCAACTTCAAATTTACCTTGACGATACAAGTCCAAGGCTTGAAAACTGAGCCAGGCCCCGACCCCGATTGAAAGCCACATTAAACCTTTCAATCGAGTTTGAGTCCGTAATGAATTAACCATCACGATAAAAATTATGGTGATTTTACTAAAAGTATCGTTAAAAGTCTGCCAGGCCAATCCCGGGTCTTTGGCGAGAGGAATGGTCAGCACCGACCACATGGCTAAAAAAAGAATACATTTGACCTCAGTCGTGAGGCTCGTAATTGTGCCCTCGGTCGCTAGCTGAGTCGGGAGATAAGCCAATAAAGTAAAAACCGCAAAAATTAGTGCAATGGAGGTGAAATCTCTAAAACCCGGCACCCATTCATAGGGGCGAAAATAAACTGTCAAGGTAAAGAGAAACAGTCCAATATAAGTTAGAGTATGACCGTTTCGGGCAAACCATTGGTCATCACTCAATAACTTTTTATCTTTATCAAGTGCCTTCTGTAATTTTAATTCTTTTTTATCCTCGGCATAATTTGAGGATTGAAGAATCTTTTTATCATTCGTGTTGTGATGATTTGCAACTGTTTCCGCTAATTCATGGTTCTGTTTTGGGCGCGGTAATAATTCAGCTCTTAATGCTTCAACCACTTCGACTGGTTGCAAAGGATTGACTAAACTTGAGAGTTCGCCTGAAGGTTGCAGATTTTGATGTGGGTTCGCGGCAGGTTTGAGAGTGTTTAAATCATCATTCGCCCCATTCTTTTTTGAGGATGGAGAAATTGAATGAAAATCATTATTTTTCTGGTGATTGGCAGACATCAGGCACTTTTATATTCATTTTTGGGGCATCAAACGAATCAAGCTGTCTTGGTCAAACTTGGCTTAAGTTTATCTTATCATTTCTGTCAAAAAAACTTTACCCTTTATGATACAGCAATTTTTTCTTCGTTGACTTCGGTAATAATTATTTTCACTTTCTTTTTCAGAGCCTGTTCAAATTGTCTGGCTTCGCCAACTCCGGTAAAAGAAAGTTCCTGAAGGTAAGTTTCAATTCGGTGACGATAATCTGAAACCAAGGAATCAGAGACTCCGAGCATTGCTGCCACTTCGAGTTGAGTTCCACTATTTGAACTGAGATAACAATACCACAAAACATTGACCATCCGCTGATACTGTTTGGCTTTACCCCGGACAGATTTGTTCAAATTACTTAAGAATTTTTCGACGTAACTGACGGCCAATGTTTCAGCTTCTTCGCGTAATAAATTTTGTTCTGGATTTTCGCGGGTGTCGGTGCGCCCAGACCGGCTGACCCAATGGCGTAGCCCTTGGTGACGGCTTTGGTGGTGTTGCCAACCGCATCCAGCGCATCGGTTGATTTGCGGACTTCCTTGGGCAGCGCTGCCATTTCGGCGATGCCACCGGCGTTATCGGTCACGGGACCAAACGCGTCGAGGGCGACGACCATGCCAGCGAGGCCGATCATGGTTGTAGTGGCGATTGCCGTGCCGAACAGTCCGGCGAGATTGTAGGTTGAGAGGATGCCGAACACGATGACGAGCGTTGGCAAGGCGGTGGATTCCAGCGAGACTGCGAGGCCCTGGATCACATTGGTGCCGTGGCCCGTTACCGAGGCTTGGCTGATCGAGGTGACGGGGCGGAAGCCGATACCGGTGTAGTATTCGGTAATCCAAACGATGAGACCAGTGACGGCGAGGCCAACGAGGCCGCACAGGAACAGGTTCCAGCCGGTGATGTCGACGCCGTTGGCAGAGCCGACGCTGCCGAAGGTGCCAAACGTCAGTTGTGTGGCGAGATAAACGGCTGGGATCGACAGCAGCGCTGACATCCCAAAGCCGCGATACAGCGCGCCCATGATGGAGTTATTGGCACCCAGACGCACAAAGTATGTGCCGATGATCGAGGTGACGGTGCAGACGGCGCAGATCATCAGCGGATAAATCATCAGCTTGGCGAGGCCAGGCTGACCGGCAAAGAAAATCGACGCGAGCACCATGGTGGCAACGACGGTGACGGCGTAGG
>JANOEF010000582.1:0-1748 GCA_031413075.1 Acidobacteriota bacterium
AAATTGTTTGTTTAGGGTTAGTTTTTTTTTCATTACCAATTCTAAACATCTTTTACCCTCTTCCGCCAATTAAGAGGGGACAAATGGGAATTGCGCCCAATGGAAGGTGTCCTAAATATTAAGGAGAAAAACACGGAAATATTATTTGTCACCTTAAACAAATCTGAAAAGGATTTCTCACCAACAACTCTGTATGAAGATTATGCAATCAACGAAAGACTTTTTCATTGGCAAACACAGAATTCGGTTAGTCCGGAGAAGGGAAAAGGATTAACATACATTAATCACCTTAAAGACGACAAACGAATATTACTTTTTGTTCGGGAAAAAAGTGAAGATGAGTTCGGAAATGTAATGGCTTCAGTTTTTTTGGGTGAAGGCAAACTACGCGAATATTACGGCTCAAAACCGATGAGTATTAAATGGGAATTGAATGATCCAATGCCCCCTTATTTATGGAAGGATTCTGCCAAAATGGCTGTTGGCTAAACTAAACATTCATGTGATTGTTCATTTGATTGTTTGACCTTTTTTTTGTTTAACATCGATCTGCAACTTTTTTTACGTCGCTCCAGCCGATTACGTTGCTGTAAATGCTATGCTGTTTTTTGGAATCTAAACATAGTTATGCGTCAGGAAAAAAGAGAACATCCGGAGTTTAAGGCTAAACTTCACCCGCGAAACAGACATCGCAGCCGTTATGATTTTAAGGAATTGATCGCGACCTGTCCGGAACTCGCAAAATTTGTGGCGCCCAACCGCTATGATGATGAATCTATTGATTTTGCCGATCCTGAGGCGGTAAAAATGCTCAATACGGCATTGCTCAAACATTTTTACGAGGTTGAGTTTTGGGATATTCCGCCTAATTATTTATGCCCGCCGATTCCCGGAAGAGCCGATTATATTCATCATATTGCGGATCTGCTCAAAAGCGCGAATGGGGGAAAGATTCCCCGCGGGCCGCGCATCACGGTTCTCGATATTGGAGTCGGGGCAAATTGTGTGTATCCGATCATCGGGCGTCAAGAATACGGCTGGTCGTTCATCGGTTCGGATGTTGACCCCGTCTCGATTGCCTCGGCGACGCGCATCATTGACGAAAATCCCGGTTTACGAGGCTCGGTCGAAATTCGTTTACAGACTGATCCGAATCATATTTTTCGCGGGATCATCGGTGATGAATTTATTGATCTGACTATTTGTAATCCGCCGTTTCACGCCTCGCTCGCCGAGGCAACTGCCGGAACCCTCAGAAAATTATCGAATCTGAAAAACAAACGAGTGACCAAACCGACTTTGAATTTTGGCGGGCAGAATCGCGAATTGTGGGTTGAGGGCGGCGAAGCACAGTTTGTCGGAAATATGATTCGGGAAAGCCGTGAATTTGCGGATTCGTGTTTCTGGTTTTCGACCAACATCTCCAAACAAACTAACCTCAATAACTTTTATGCCGCGCTCGAATCCGTCAGGGCAACGGAAGTGAAAACGATTCCGATGGGACAGGGTAATAAAGTCAGCCGCATTATTGCCTGGACTTTTTTTGATGAAAAACAACGCAAGGTCTGGCGGGATTTGAGATGGAATCGGAAGAGTTGAGAATGTTTATTAGACATTATTTGAAATAAACTTGATTCAGATTTAACCAAAAATTTGCCCGCGAATGAACGCGAAAAAACGCGAATAAAATCCTTTTTTGTTCTCAAAATGAATCAATTTGAATCGCCATTAAAAAATATTCGCGCAGA
>JANOEF010000583.1:0-16147 GCA_031413075.1 Acidobacteriota bacterium
TCCCCCGGCAGCCCGCGCGGACCGCACTGAACCCGAATTCCTTTGTAAGAACAGGTTTTAGAACTGCCGAAAACAGGCAAATCATTCAAATCCAGCGAAACATAACCGGGAATAAAAACGTCCAGATCGCCGTCACGGTCGTAATCCGCCCAGGCCGCTCCGGTCATGAACCCGTTACCCTTTAAGCCGGATTTTTCGGTCGCATCTTCAAATTTACAGCCGCCTGTGCCACGGTAAACCGCATTCCCGTTAAACCCGGTGATAAATAAATCCAGATTGCCGTCACTGTCAAAATCAACTGCCGTGACTCCCATTCCCCAACCTTTGCGGGCGAGATTTGCCGATTGCGTAATATTTTCAAACTTAGGTGTTTTAGATGTTGCTCCATCAATCTGCCGGTAAAGCGTAATGAATAAATCTCCACCCTTTTTGAAATTTTCGACCGAAGAACCATTAACCGTGGCAATATCCAAAAAGCCGTCATCATTGCAATCAAAAACGGCCGCTCCGCCGCTCATTGATTCGATGATATAACGATTTTCAGCGGTTGAAATATGCGAAACAGTCAACCCCGAATCGGCCGAAACATCTTTGAAAGTAATCGCGGCCACTTGGGCAAAAAGCAGGTGTTGCCCAATAAAAAGTAGAATTATGATTGTCGTCAAAATTTTGATCATTAATAAATCTATTTCTTCTTAGGACGAACTTTTTCAAATGGAACGAGTCCTTCGCCTTCTAAAATGGCGTAGAATTTATCAACCGCCACGTCTTTGATCGTTTCTACTTTTCCCGAATTCCAACGGATCTCGATCAAATCAATTTTCTTCGCTTTACCGAGTCCGAAATGAACCCTCAAATCATTCTGCGATAAATAACTACTGCCGCTCCGGATCTCTTCGGTTTGTGTAATATTGCCGGTGGTAACTTTAATTCTCGCCCCGATGGCGAGCGGATTTCCCTGTTTCGCGGCGAGTTCGAGGTTGACCCAATGATTTGTTTTATCTCCTTCGTTATTTAAGATCATCGGCGATGAGTCCAAATCTTCGACCACAATATCAACATCTCCATCATTATCTAAATCACCGAAAGCCGCCCCGCGTGACACACGAAGTTCCGTAATTGCCGAACCGCCTTGAGTTGTCGCATTACAAAAAGTGGAATTGCCCTGATTCATAAACAAGAGTTTCCCTTGTTTGTATTTGGCTCCCGATGAGATCTGATCCATCTGCGGATAAACGTGACCGTTGACGACAAATAAATCGAGCCAGGTATCGTTATCCAAATCAAAAAAGCCGGTTCCCCATCCGACATACGGGCGAGTCGGCTGAGCGATCTTAGCGTTGAACGAAACGTCCGTAAAATCGTAATTTCCATTATTTCGATAGAGCGTATTATATTCGTCCACAAAATTCGTGACATAGATGGCAAATTTTCCGCTGTGGAGATAATCGCCCACCGCCACGCCCATCGAACCCTGTTCAGAACCATCGCCGCTGACGGCCGTTCCTGAAATCAGTCCTTCGTCGGCAAATTTTCCATTGCCCAGATTTCGGTAAAAGAAGTTTGGAGTCGAATCATTGGCAATGTAAAGATCGAGTTTTCCGGTGTTTCCAAAATCGGAAAATATGGGCTGCATCCCATAAAAACCCTGCGGATCATCCATCCCGAGTTGTTTGGAAATTTCGGTAAAAGTCCCGTTCCCGTTATTCCGGAAAAAGCTGTCTCCGGCTCCTTTTAAACCGCGTGGACCGCATTGAACGTCAACTCCGCGAAACTTACAGGTCGGCAATGAGCCGAATCCGGGCAGATCGTTTAGCTTAAAGTCAACGTAATTAGCCACAAATAAATCCAAAAAACCATCGCCGTCATAATCGCCAAAAGCCGCTCCGGCAGACCATCGCCCGTCCGCGACGCCGGCTTGTTTGGTCACATCGCTGAAAGTCCCGTCGCCATTATTTTTATACAAAACATTTCCGCCGAGACAAGTGATATACATATCGGGAAAGCCGTCATTATTAAAATCAGCCACTGCTCCGCCCATCGCGTAACCCGGAAAACCGACACCGGCTTTATCAGTCACATCGGTAAAAGTTCCGTTCCCATTATTATGATAAAGCTGGCTTTTCGACTTTTCGTTTTTGAGGGCCATTTCGACCGTTGGGGCGTTGGTAAAATAAATGTCCAACCATCCATCGCGGTCGTAGTCAATCAATAACACGCCTCCGCTCATTGATTCAACGATATATTTCTTTTCCGGCGCGGAAGTGTGAACAAATTTGATACCCGTTTTTGCATATATATCGGTTAATTGGGGAATTTTACGGTCTTTACAGACATCATTTTGCGCGACAATTATTTGGCTGCAAAATATCGCCGCAAAGGTAATAGCACTTAAAAGCTTGGTAATTTTCATTTTTCGTTGATTAAAACAACCTTTCAGATGATAGAAATTCGTTTTTGGTTACTCGTTAAAATACTTAATTTTATCAAATTCCTTGTTTTTTTTCAGCTAACTGAAATACTTTGTTGTATGACTTTACAAAAGTGGAGAAAATGACTATAAGTATTTGCAAATCAAGATTTGCCCCAAATTGGAAAAAATATTTATTTCGTGAGGATTCAAAAGAGATGTTAAAAATGTTCGGAAAACAAGTTAACTCGTTGTTCTGCTTGGTCTTAATAATGCTTATGGGAGTAGTTTCGAGTTTTGCTCAGATTGAAACCATTGTCGAAAATGATTTTGAAAAAGGCACGCAGAAATGGGAAGCAAGAGGCGCCAGAGTCTCTATCAGCAGTTCCAAAGATCAAGCCCTGAGTGGAGCCAAGAGCCTGAAAATATCAGGGCGTTCTGATTTTTGGCAAGGTGGACAGCTCAACGTGACCAGTTTACTTGCGGGTAAAAAAGCCTATAAATTCACGGCTTCGATCAAACTTGCCAAAGGCGAAAAACCCGATGATATCAAAATGACGATGGAGCGCGGCAATAATCAATACTCCACCATTAGCGTTGAAACTGTAAATGCGGACGGATGGACAACCTTGTCAGGAATCTTTAAGTATTCGGGAAATGATCCATATTTGGTGGTCTATATTGAAGCCGCCAGAGCAAACACCTCATACTTTATTGATGATTTCAAAATTGAACTGGCTGGGGATAATATTCCGGCTCAGTCCGG
Organism: Acidobacteriota bacterium; assembly: GCA_031413075.1. Taxonomy (GTDB): domain Bacteria; phylum Acidobacteriota; class Blastocatellia; order Pyrinomonadales; family Pyrinomonadaceae; genus JAIBCC01. The sequence continues at coordinate 3,177 of JANOEF010000583.1, forward strand.
AGTGCTTTTGAAAAATGATTTTGAGGATATGACAGCACAAGATTGGGCGGCCCGCGGCGATGAGGTTCAAATGTTCAGTTCAAATGCCGGAGGCTCGCAAAATTTGAAAGTATCGGCGCGAACCAAAAATTGGCACGGTTTGCAATTGGACGTTTCGCCGACGATTTTCAAAGGCCGAACCTACGAGTTTTCGATTCAAGTTCGTCTGGTAAAAGGACAAACCAAAGATAGTGTTGCGGTTACAATGCAGGAAACTCCCCCCAAAGGCGAGCCAAAATATACCAGCGTCGTTCCACCGACCGCCGTCACTGACGCTGAATGGGTAACCTTGACCGGGAAATATACGGCATCAACCGCCGACCATAATCTGGTCGTATTTATCGAAGCGGCCGGCGCGACGACTGCTTTTCATATTGATAATTTCACTATCAAAATTCCGTAAGGGAGTTTCAATCCTAGGTTACAAATTTATTAAAGTCAAAAAAGACTTGAAAGTTTACGAATAGTCAGAGCAAAAGTTTTGAGTCCCGCCTTCTCGAGGCGGAAAACCTCCAGCAAAGCGCGGAGGTCGCACGCTGAAGCGTGAACTCAGTACTTTTGCCAAATATCAGATAATTTTAAAACTGAATTACCAACCGAAATTTGAAAAAAACAATGCGTAAACTATTTTTTAATTCGCCAATAATCTGTATTCTGATTTGCTTTATTTCGGTCACAGAACTTTTTTCTCAAGCTCAACCCGGCCGAATTATTTCTGCTGATTATAATCAACTCAAAGGCAAAACCAATCGCTTTTTCAGCGAAGTGGTCGGCGCGGGTCGGGCTGCCGAAGGTTTGCGTGCCGATTGGCAGCGTGATTTGAAGATCGTTCATCAGGAATGCGGTTTCAAATACATCCGTTTCCATGGTCTATTACATGACGAAATGGGAGTTTATCACGAAGATAAAAATGGTAATCCTTATTTCAATTTCCAATATCTTGATGCGCTTTTTGATTCCATTTTGGAGACCGGTATGAAACCATTTGTCGAAATCGGATTTATGCCCGACCGACTGAAAAGTAATGACAAAACGATCTTCTGGTGGAAAGGCAATATTTCGCCGCCCAATAATTACGATAAATGGCAAAAATTAGTCCGGGCGCTAACCGCACATTGGACTGAAAGATATGGCGAAAATGAGGTCAAACAATGGTATTTTGAAGTTTGGAACGAACCGAATCTCGAATTTTTCTTCACCGGGACTCAAGCTGATTATTTCAAACTTTATCAATCCACGGCTGAAGCCATCAAAAGTGTTTCGCCGCATTATCGGGTTGGCGGCCCGGCGACTGCCGGACGAGGCTGGATTACTGAAACGATTGATTTTGCGGCTCAAAACAAAGTTCCGCTCGATTTCATTTCCACTCATGATTATGGTGTGAAAGGAATCGGATTTGATGAAAACGGCAATCAGAAACTCTTTCTCGACACGGATCCAAATGCCATTATTGGCGGCGTAAAAGAGGTAAATAAACAAATCATTTTGTCACCGAAGCCGAATTTACCGCTTCATTATACCGAATGGAGCAGCTCCTATTCACAGGTTGATCCATTTCACGATTCATACATTTCCGCCCCTTATATTTTATCGAAACTTAAAGGCTCTGAAGGGTTTATTGATTCGATGTCGTATTGGACTTTTACCGATAATTTTGAAGAAGGCGGTCCCGTCCCGAACGCCTTTCACGGCGGATTTGGCATGATCAATTTTCAAGGTCTCAAAAAACCCTCGTTTTACGCCTATCAATTTTTGAATCGGCTCGGCGAAGAAGAGTTAAAGTCAACCGATGCCTATAGTTGGACGACCCGTAGTAAAACCGGAGTGCAAGTTCTCTTTTGGAATTTCGCCCCGCCGCTCACAACCGAAAGCAACCAGGTTTTCTACAAAAAAGACCTCCCGAGTAAATATTTTGGCGAAGTTCAAGTTAAACTCTCTAATATTCCGACGGGAAATTACCAATTGAATGTCTATCAGGTCGGCTATCAGGTCAATGATGTCTATGCCGATTTTCTCAAACTTGGATCACCGCAACATCTTAAACGGGAACAAGTTAAAGCATTAACTGTAAAAAATAACGGAAAGCCGATCGAGACTACGCAAGTTAAAATAAATTCAAATCGGCTATTTACCAAAGAAATAAATTTGCGGGAAAATGATGTCTTTTTGGTGACCTTAGAAAAACTGAGATGATGCAAATCGCAAAATCTTACTGCCATAGGGCATTGATCGGCACCAAAAATAGATCTTTTCCAAAAGATAAAAAGTTTTCGCCTGCATAAAGTATAATTCCTCGCTTGAATCTGTTCGGTAATGAGTCGGCGATCAATTGCAATCCTTTAAAATCATTCCGATTTACACTTGAACTTGCTTTCACTTCAATTCCAACCAATTCGCCCGCCGAGTTCTCCAAAATAATGTCAATTTCCCTGTCATTTGAGGTGCGAAAATGAAACATTTCGGCTCGTGTTTCACTCCAACCCAATTGTTTTTTGAGTTCCATTACCACAAAATTCTCGGTTAAACTGCCCGCTAAAGTCGGTTCGTTTTGCAGTTTTTTCAAGTTCAATCCCTGCAAATAACTCAAAAGTCCGGTGTCTGTAATAAAAATCTTGGGCGTTTTAATTAAACGGTTTTTAAGACTCCCGGACCAGGCTTGAACATTTTCGATTAAGAAAACTTTTTCAAGCAATGATAAATACCGATGCAGCGTCATTTGCGAAAAAGCAATACTGCGCGAAACTTCCGCTACATTTAACAATCCACCTGCTCTTGCTGCTAAAAGCGAAAGAAGTCTCGGTATATCCACTAAGCCTTCGATATTTGCTAAATCCCGAATGTCGCGTTGCAAAATTGTGGCAATATACGATTGAAACCAATCATTTCGGCGCGACTCAGATTTGCGTGAAAGGACTTCGGGATAACCGCCGATCAACATTTTTGCTAATAAGTCTTCCTTTTTTTCGGTCGGCAAGTTGGTTTGAAAGTTAAACTCCTCTCCAAACAGTTTATCAACCAAATTCACCTGGTTTCCCGTAATTTCGCCTTGTGAAAGAGTCCGCAAAGTCAGAACTTCAATTCTACCCGCCAATGATTCGGAAACTTTCGGCAAGGTCAAAACATTAGCCGAACCCGTCAAAATAAATTGTCCGGGAATTCTGTTGTTATCAATTTCTTGTTTGATAGCGGGCAAAATTTCTGGACAATGTTGTATTTCATCAATAATAACGGGCTTGGTCAGATTGGCGATAAAATCCTTTGGACTTTTTTTTGCGGCCGAGAGAATATTTGCATCGTCAAAAGTTAGATAATTGTTATTGATTGAACGAGATAGAGTAGTTTTTCCAACCTGTCTTGCGCCGACAATCAAGACGGCGGGAGTGTCAGTAAGTGCAATATTTAACTTGTCTTGCAGGTTTCGATTAAACACAGGGTTATTATAAAACAATTGAGAATATTTCGCAATTACTGTGAGATAATCTATCAATATGTGGTAGATTTACATAGTTATTTTTTTTTACATCCCTTCTTTTTTCGGATTCTTTAATTTTTGGAAGATTTCAAGATGTTTTTTTCCGAGTTCGCGTTCACCGATCACATTATAAAGCCGGCTCAGTTGAAAATGTGCATCCGCATCGTTCGGACTCAGCAAAACCGCTTTTTCCAGCACCGGGCGGGCTTTGGGCTCTGCTCCCGTTTGCAAATAAAGTGCGCCTAATTCGCGCAAAGCGGCGGCGTAGCTTGGTGAAAGTTTGACCGTTTGCTCAAAATACTCAATGGCTTTTGGCGAATCCCCGACGGTTTTATACGAAAGCCCAAGCTGATAGGCGACCTCAAAATTATTCGGATTTATTTGCAGGCATTTCTGTAAATGAGCGCGAGCCTGTTCCAGTTTTTCGGCTTGGGCGGAAAAAGTTAAACCCAGAGCCAAACAACCACGTGAATCATTTGGACGCGCTTCGAAATATTTGAGGAGCGAGGTTTCAGACTTTTCTAAGTTGTTATTTTGAAGGGTCGCGATTCCGTAAAGATAAAGAAAATCGAGATTTTCGGGCTCAAAACTCAATAATCTTTCGGCGGCCCGGACAGCTTTTACGTTTTGATTTACCCTCAGCGCAATTCCAACAAATTGAGATAAAGTTTGCAGATTAGCCGAGTTAATGGTTAACGATTTTTCCAGAAGGTCAAAGGCCGCCTGATCATTTCCCTGTTCACTTTCGAATAGCGATTTGGTAAAAAACAACTTTTCTGAAACCGGCTCTGCCTTTTCCGCCTGCGAAAGGTGAATCCTGGCATTAGCAAAATCTTTCACCAGCACTTCCGATCTCGCCAAAAGCAATAAGACCTCACTATTTTTGGGAGCCGTCAGAATCGTTAAACGCAATAATTCAACCGCATTTTTGGACATCCCGGCTTGGTTTAAAATTTCTGCAAACTTAATCGTGACGGTCAGATTTTGCCTGGCAATTAATTTTGCCAGCGGGATTAACGAAAGAAAGTTTTTCTTATCATCAGTTTCCAGATAGCACTCAGCTCGGACCGGCAAGGCATCCGTGTTTTTGATTTTAACCGGTAATTTTTCGAGCAATTTCAACGAATTTGCACAGTCTCCGGCATTGGCAAAAATCTGAGCCAGACTCAAACGAAGTACATTTCCAGAAATTTCTTTTTCCGAAATGTTGCTCAAAACTTGGCGTGCCTGCTCGATTTGGCCCGATTGAATCAAGGCCTGAGCCAAAGTTAATTTTGCCGAAAGTAATGATGCGTCGAGCGATAAAGCCTTATTCGCCAGAGATTTCGATTCATTAAAACGATTTTGTTTAAGCCGCAGTTTGGCGAGTAAAGAAAAACCAACCGCATCGTTTGGATTAGCGATGGCATAATTAAATAAATCGCGTTCAATTTCTGCCAATTTACCGATTTCGATATTTTTCTCGAAATTTGCCAAAACGGTTTTTTTATCCACTTTGGGTTGAGCCGAAACAAAAATCGCCAAACTCAGCAAAATAAAACAAATTATCGGTAACTTATTTCGGAGAATTTTCATTGTTTCCCATCGGCGAATCGGTTTTGCGATTGGCGGCCTTGAGTTCCTGATAACGTTTAAGTTCGCGGTCGGCGTCTTCCTTGCGCTCAGACTTGCGGTAGGCGATGCTCAGTTGATAATGGATGTAATCTTTGTTGTCATCCGAATTGACAGCAATTTCAAGTTGATCAATAGCTTTTTGGGTTTCACCTCGTTCGAGATAAATTTTGCCGAGTTGATAACGGGCATCAGCATAATCATATTTCAAGGCAATCGCTGCTTCTAAAATCGAAATCGCTTTTTCCGTCTCGATTTTTCTTTCAATCAGCGTTAAGGCCAGATGATATTTTGACAAAACATCCGCCGGATTTATATCTAATTCTCGAGTAAAAGCCTTTTCGGCTTCGTCAAAGCGGTTAAGCCTGATCAGACTCTGCCCGATAAAATAATTGGACTTTGCCATATTTGGGGCAAGCCCGACAACTGTCCTAAATTCCTTGACTGCTTTTTCGTAATCACCCAAAATCATAAATCCCTGCGCCGAATAAAATAAGGCTTCTGAATTTTGTTGCGAAAGTGCTGCCAGTTTATTAAAAATCAGTTGGGCTTCCTGATTTCGTTTGAGCTGAATCAGTGAAATTGCGTAAAAATAGACCAGTTCGGCATCATTCACTAAACCTTCTTCAAGCGGTTTAAGGGTTTGGACAGCATTTGTAAAATCTTTAGTAAAATAATAACTTGCCCCGAGCATCCGGCGGCTTAAATTATCCCCCGGATTTAATTTTAGCTGTCTGGAAAGCGGAATAATAGCCTTTTCAAATTGGTTCGCCCGAAAACAAACGATTCCCCAGTTTCGGTTTAAGCCCGGAAAATCAGGCTTCCATTCGGACGCAGTCGCAAAATAATCCAGAGACTCCGTTGTCTGTCCGTTTTGCACCGCTACTACACCAAGATTGTGATAAGCCTGCGCCAACACTTCACTCAAACTAAGTTTGATTTTTTTTAACTCTTCGGCTCTTTCCGGGGAGAGCGTAACCTTGGTTGCCTCTGCATTTGTTATATTTCTATCCCGGACACTAGGATCGCCAACTACCTGCCCAAGAATTTGACTAATCTCTTCACGGGCTGAATTAATTGATTTTTCTTGTAATTCGCGAGCTATCTTTAACTCTTTTTCGCCTTCTTCTTTTCGCCCTGTTTTAACCAGCAAACGCCCGAGGAGAAAATACGTCCGGCGTGATTGAAACCCATTTTTCTCATCATTTTTTGACAATTCGATGGCTTGCCGCAGATTCTTTTCTGCCGATACTAATTCATCTAGTTCAATTTGTGATTGTCCGAGAAATAAAAAAGCCTCGCTTCTGTTGGGCTCTTTTTGGACTGCAAATTCAAAATATTTGATGGCTTTTTGGTGTTGATTGACTGATGCGGCAACCACACCAGCGAAAAAATTTGAGTAGAAATCCTGAGGCGTAAGTTTCAATTCTTCTTCAAACGCACGACCCGCCTCAGCGAGTCTTTCGCTACCGCCATGTTGAAGAATTACATATCCGAGAAAAAAACTTGCCCGCAGTTGTTTTGGATTTACGGCTAATGCCCGTTTGAATTCTCGTTCGGCCTCAATCGGATAATTTGTTTTTTCATACGCCTGTCCAAATAAAATATGCAAATCCGAGCTTGCCCGACCAACGGATCCCTGCATTTCCTCAAACAAAAGTTTGGCTCGTTCGGGTTGTTTTAAGTAGAGGTAGGTTAGACCAAGCGCGTGGGCAGCATCGAAATCAGGAGCCAGAAGCAAAACTTTCTCAAGTTCGGGAAGGGCTGATTGGTAATCTTCCCGAGAAAAAAAAATATTTCCTAAAATGTAATAAGCACCCGAAAATTTTGGATCCAGCCCAACTGCGCTTTTAGCCTCTTCGACTGCTTTATCAATTTGATTGAGCCGTTGATAGGCAACTGCCAGATTGGTTCGATTTTGCGCACTGTCACGGTAACTTTTTGACTCGTTAAGAATCTTCACCGCGTCAGCATAATTTCCTTCTTCGATGGCGACATTTCCAACTCGTTGCAACGCTATTCCGACTATTGCCCGGTTTTCAACCGCAGCATTTATCAAATCGCCGGAAATTTGATAGGTTTCGGCGGCACTGAGGTGTTTTTGTAATTCGTCTGGGGGTTTTGAGGTAGTTTGAGAAGCTGAGTTTTGGTCGTTTGTTCTGGGAATTACTCTTTGAGCATAGAGATCAAATGCACAAAAAAGTAAAATATAAATCAATACTTTCACAGTCATAAAGAACAAAATACTAACTTAAACTAAAAATGGCAAGAAGATATTTGCATTGCTGCTTTTATCTTCTTGCCAATCCTGAGCCAATGAAGTTTAGAAATACAACTTCAAGGCATATTGAATTTCTCTCGGACCTTTAGCTCCACCAGCGACTCCAAAACCACCGGTTATTCCAGACGAGGTAATTGTGTTATTTGTGATACTACAAGGATTAGCTCCACAAAGAACAGTGTCATTATAGAAGTTCATCTGAAGACTGCCCCCGTTATACTGGGTTGTATTGAAGGCATTAAAGAATTCCAATCGGAATTGGACTCTTGCGCCCTCGCCCAGAAAACTGCCAGTCAACCAAGAAGGAGCAAAGTTCTTGTAAACCGAAAAATCAATATTTTTCGTCGGTGGGCCGAAACAAGTTGTTCGTTTCGGAATCGTTTCTCCGATTTTGTAACCGACCAAAGTCCAGGCTCCAGGATTGATGAAACTGCCTTGTGCTCCACCAATCGTGCATGGTGCACCATCAACCCGAATGGGTCTTTGATTAGCGACAGCTGTTCCTGTTCCCGAGATACCTGCTTGGAAATTTGGTCCCGCAGTTCCTCTTATTCCAGTCGCAAATAATCTCGGTGTCAGTGATGTTCCGCTTGAAATTTGGATAATTGAGGCTACTTCCCAACCTCCTAACAAAGTTCTGATAGCGGGATTTTTGTCCTTAAATTCGGGCATATTGTAAATCATATTTGCCACGAAAATATGCGGACGGTTAATGTCTGACTCAGCAAAATCAAGATCCCGATTATTTCTATCGAGAACAGCGAAGTCGCTCTGCGAACCACTTGAGTCATTCAAACCAAAATCGGCCAGCGATCTCGAAAATGTATAAGCTGCTTGCAACTGCGAATTTTTCGAGAATCGGGTTCTGAACAAAACCTGCATCGAATCATAGTCGCCTCTACCATTTCTTTCAAACTGATAGATCGAGCCATAATTGCTATATGGACGCAAAGCATTAACTGCGTTTCCGTCTCCGGCAAAGGCAGCAGCTTTTCGATTCGCATCTTTGACTTGATTGACATCATTATGAGTCAATTGTTTGCGGGAGCGGTTGCCAACATAGCCAACTTCTAACACAGTTTCATTCCATAATTGACGACCAACCGAAACATTAAACTGCATCGAATATGGGGTTGCCGCTTCCGGGCTTAATCCAAATCTCGGCGAACCGGCTGATGCCGCTCCAAGACCTTCAAAGACCGTTCCATCGAGGGTTCGCTGACCTCCAACAGTGATAGCGAAAGGCGAATTGCCAGTTAATGCCGCAAAATAAGGACTCGTTCTTTCACGAAGATAAAACAATCCAAATCCACCTCTGATGGCAGTTTTCCCATCAGAGAAAACGTCCCACGCAAGACCCAAACGGGGAGCTAAATTTTTGTAATTGTTCTCGCGTAATGACCGATTTGAAAATTGAATCGGAGTGCTGGCACCGGCAATGCCGACACACGGATTAGTTCCTTTTGGAACTACCAAACCGTTACAAGGATCGGTTGCAGGTCTAGCCGGATTATATGCCGAAGGCAAGAACCCACTGATTAAATCGCGTTTATCGGTTGGTTCATAAAGTAAAGAATACCTGGCTCCTAATTCTAAGGTCAGATTTGGTCTGGCTTTCCAAGTATCTCCGAAATAGAATTCGAGATTTTTATATCGGTTTTGACCGACAGGCATTTTATTTGTTTCGCCAAACCCAAAGAGTGAGCCTTTCGTTAAAACATCTGCGACAGCATTGCCGGAATTGTTACCGCAACAGGCTCCCCAGAATTGAACTGCTTCGTTGTTTGGTCCGGAATCTTCATCCTTCGCGGCTGTGTCATACAAAAATCCCATTTTTAAGGTGTGATTTCCTTTGACCATTGAAAGGTCATCACGAACCGTATAAATGTCAAGGGAGTTTCTGAACGGCTGTTGAGTCCACAAATTCGGATCTCCGCCGGCATTATATGGCGCGATACCGCCCCAGAAAACAGGATGCGGACGATTAACACCATTAACTTTGACTGAATCAGGGAAGAATCCCGGAATGGCGGTGTTAATTTCTTTATTTATGTCACTACCATTACCAGATTCAATAATGATGCGATTAGCAGAATACGAGAATTGAATGTCATTTATCGCGGTTCCTGAAAGCTGGGTGGTTAATTTCACCGCGGCTTGTTTGGAAGGCTGGGTCCAACTACCTTCAACCGTCGGAAAGGCATCGTCGCCCCATAGATTTCCAACCAGATTCGGGAATTTATTTGACCAATCATCTTGGGTATAACGACCGAAGATTTTATTTGTCGAGTTTATATTGTAGTCAATGCGAACATTCTTTTCAAGAAATTCAATCGGTGAATTCACTGAAGTTGCCCAATTGTTACAATTTCCACTAGGTGTTATATTTGGTAATGGATATACCTTTAACATAGAAACACCTGCCGCACTAATTTGCGAAGCCGGAATCACATTCTGGGTCACCGTCAAAGGATTGGTGATGTCACCCGGTCGTCCGTTACCGATATTCCCGCTTCCGCAACCATTGACAGTTCTCAAGTCCCCACTTCTTTCAGCTAGGGTTGGAACTCGACCAAAACGTGTTTGACCGCGTATTTCTTTATTCCATTCCATTGAATAAAAGAAAAACAATTTTTCTTTAACAATCGGTCCGCCGATTGAAAATCCAAAATCGCTTCGACGCAGTTTACCTTTCGGTATCCTATTTGCATTAGAGAAAAAATTCGACGCATTAAGTGCATCATTTCGTCCGAAGTAAAAGGCACTACCATGAAATTCATTACTGCCGCCGCGGGTCGCGATTGAAACAATAGCGCCGGCTGCTTGTCCGTATTCGGGACCATAGCTGTTGCGAAGTGACTTAAATTCGGCGATTGCTTCGATAGAAGGAAATAGCAAAATCGTTCGGTTTGACCCGGTATCATTATTATTGGCACCGTCCGTTAAAAACAAGTTAGCCTGTCCCGAGTTTCCGTTAACCGAAAAGTCAACGCCTCCGAATAAGCCTTTGCTTTTGGTGTCAAGGTTGTTTGCCGCCGAAACTCCCGGTTGTAACTGGGTCAGCTGAACAAAGCTACGTCCGTTGAGCGGAAGCTCCCGAACCTGTTCACCCGTCACCACTTCGCCAACTGTACCGGATTGGGTTTCAATCTGAATATTGTCGGCGGTGATATTTACAACTTCGGTAATCGCTCCCGCCTGCAAAGTAACATCCTGACGGGTTGTACTTGAAACGTTGACCACCACGTTCGAGACCGATGTTTCTTTAAAACCGGTCTTGGAGATCGTCAGGCGATATATGCCGATTGGCAGATTAGCAATTGAATAGTTGCCATCTTCGCTGGCCGTCACCGTTCTTTTGTTGCTAGTACCGACCTGGGTCGCCGTAATGGCAGCCTCAGGCACAACAGCACCGTTTGAATCAATTACGCTCCCGGATATTTGACCGGATGTTCCTGTTTGTGCCGAAACTGCATTCGGACTCAAAAACATCGTCAACATTGTCATTAAAACTAAAACTGTGCCTAATGCAATGTTTTTTCGCCGGCGGGTAGTCTGTAAAATACCAACGTCCGCAGACGGGTTTAATTCACACATAGAAATTCCTCCTATCTTTCCTTTTACCATTTATTTTTTGACCTTTTCTTGATTTCGTTACGAACCCAGTATTTATCTTCTTTAATAAAACTACAAGAACAGTTCGAAACGAGCTAAATCGTTTTAGTTACTTGGCTTGCTTGATTTTCAGGCTAGAAATTTAACTTGTCTATCCGGAAAATTTAATTTAAAGTTATAGATACTTTGTTGTATGACCTTACAAAAGGTAAATCAAGTTCAAATGATTGTCAAGATTTATTTACACTTTGTTAATAAAGTTAGGACAATTTTTTCAGCAATAAATCAGATGTTATGAAAAGAAAGATTATTTTGTCCGTTGCGATTATCTCGTCGGTTGGCGTCTGGTTCGGTGCGGCTGCCGTTGGTTTGGCTCAAAACACTCTGAAAGAAGCATTTAAGGAGTATTTTCTAATTGGCGCCGCTCTCAATCAAAACCAAATTTACGAAAAAGACAAGAAAAGCGTAGAAATTGTCAAAAACCAATTCAATTCGGTTTCGCCGGAGAATATTCTGAAATGGGAGATGGTTCACCCCTCGTTGGATCGCTACGATTTTGCGGCATCGGATCGGTTTGTCGAATTTGGTGCCAGGAACGGAATGTTTGTGGTTGGACACGCGCTCGTCTGGCATCAGCAAACTCCGGATGCGGTCTTCAAAGATGCCGGAGGAAATTTGATCGGCCGCGAGGAACTTCTCAAACGGATGGGTGAACATATCCGAACAGTCGTCGGACGATATAAAGGTAAAATTCAAGGCTGGGATGTGGTCAATGAGGCCTTAAATGAGGACGGCACCTTGCGGCAGTCGCTGTGGCTCAAAATAATCGGACCGGATTACATCGCCAAAGCCTTTCAATTCGCGCATCAAGCCGACCCGGAGGCTGAACTTTACTACAATGATTATTCGCTGGAAAATGAGGCGAAACGGCGCGGAGCAATCAAACTTATCAAAAGCCTTCTGGCGGCCGGTGTTTCGATCAAAGCGGTCGGGCTGCAAGGACATAATAATTTGACATTTCCGACTCGGGCTCAACAGATAGCAGCCATTACCGAATTCGCTGATCTTGGCCTTCGAGTCAATATCACCGAACTTGATGTCTCTGTTCTGCCCGACCCTGAAGGTTTTAGCGGGGCTGAAATAACCGCGAATTTTGCGCTTCGAGAGAAACTAAATCCGTATCAAAAAGAATTGCCAAACGAAATCCAGAAAAAATTAGCCGACCGATATGCTGAACTTTTCAGTATTTTTCTCGAACATCATCAAAAAATTGACCGAGTTACATTTTGGAATGTCACCGACCAAGAATCGTGGCTCAACAATTTTCCGGTTAGAAACAGAACTAATCATCCATTGCTCTTTGATCGTAAGGGAAAACCTAAATTGGCGTTTGAGTATGTCATCAAAGCTGCTAAAGATTTTTCCAAAAACAAAAAAAACAAGCGGTAGCCCGTATCCATAGCACGTGTCCGCCGCTGGTGTCAGTCGCCCGCACGTTAGTAAGGGAACAAATGACTCACCCGAGCCGATGATTTAACGAGGCTCCGGTGATGCATACCCCCACCGGCGATCGTTGTTACGCCAGGTAATCACAAAATCAAAATGTCGGGAGAAAAATACTGGTCATTTTCAATAACATTTTCAAGGTATGGGAAATCCACCGTAACCGTCACGAAATCAAGTCCTGTTTCGGTAACAATAAATGTCTCTTCAGTTTTAGTTCCGGTGATACTCGGATTCCAGGCAAAGGCCTGGTTCAGCTGAACTTTTTCTCCGGATTCAGAATGCCCGACCCAATCGCGGGTTTTGTAACCGCAAGCCCCTCCCTGATGATGCTTAGCTTCTTCGTTTGCAAATCCAACCTCGGAATAGGCTTTTTTTGTCACCTCAAAAATCTCTTTGGCCGTCACGTTGGGGCGGGTTGCGTGTAACATTCGGGCGTGGACTTCTGCC
>JANOEF010000584.1:0-4500 GCA_031413075.1 Acidobacteriota bacterium
TTTGCGGCATAATCGAAGAACCCTGCACGAAACCATCCGGCAGACGAATAACATTAAATTCCATCATCGCCATCAGCAAAAATTCCTGAGCAAACTTTCCAATATTAACTAAAAGTGCAGAATTTGCGCCGAGCATTTCGGTAAAATAGTCAATCGAAGCAATAGAACCGTAGGCATTGACGGTTGGGGCGGAAAATCCGAGAAGTTCAGCTACCCGATGCCGATTGATCGCAAATCCGGTAGTGGTGATGGCACAGGCTCCCAACGGACAAAAATTCATATTGTCATAGGCATTTTGCAAACGCCGGACGTCGCGGCCAAGGTTTTCTGCCATGGCCAATAAAAAATGAGCCAGAGTCGAAGGTTGTGCCGGTTGGGTGTGGGTGTATGCCGGAATCAGGGTTTCGTGATGCTGCGAAGCCAGATCAAGTAAATTGCCCCGCAAATTCAACGCTTCACTGATTAATTCAAGCAGTTTGGGACGTAGATAGAGGCGATAAATTGTGACATCAATATCGTTTCGGCTCCGCGCCGTATGGAGTTTCCCGGCCGTATCCGGGTCGCCGCAATGATGTGTGATTTCGCGCTGAAGATAATAAAATAAATCTTCAAAAGTGCCGTCATATTCAGCTCTGCGGATTGAGTCTAAATCTAGCGCACGCAGAGCTTTAAGTATTGAAATCAATTCGGGTTGAGTAATTATTTGCTGTTCGCCGAGCATGATTGCATGAGCATAATCAACCGAAATGAACGCTTCGAGAAAATACTTTTTTGCGTCCTCAAAGCAATCTTCGAGGACGTTTTTTTTATAATTTTGAGCCGGAAATTTTTCTTCTGTCATAAAACCTATTTCTTCTTCGCCCCTAAACTCAGCATATTCGCAAAAATTCGATAGGCACCAGGATTGCCGACCGGTAACTGGCGAAACCATGAAAAGGAGGTGTAGATATATTTGCCTTTGCCAATTTCTGCATAGAGCATTCCGCCTTTACTTTCTGGTTCGCCTTCGTCATGCGTTTCAAGCAATGGCATATACTTTTCGTCAAATGATGAAAAAGTGTATAAATTGCGCTCCTGGACCCAATTTTCAAAGTCTTTTTCGTTGATTTTATTTGGGTAATTAAAAATCGGATGGGCCGGCTGCAAGATTTTGACCGGTGCATTTTCGTCAACTGTGCGAATATTTCCATCCATTTTTGCCGGAATCGGAGGCAGATTAAGCCGAACGTATTCCTGTTGCTGGTATTGGACGATCAGCGTCCCTCCGTTTTTGACAAAATCCAACAGACGACCATTGTTTGAAACAAAATCGGGGCGCACCTGCGAGGCGCGAATCCCCACTACAATTGTATCGTATTGGTTCAAATTCCCGGTCGAAAGAATTTTTTCATCGAGCATTGAAACATCCAATCCAAGACGTCGAATGGCCGGCGCAACTTTATCACCGCTTCCGGCTATATAACCGATTTTGACCGGCGCAACTTTTAGATCCAAAACCTGGGCGATGACGTCACCTTTCGAGTATAGACGATGAGTCTGGATGTGCGGGTAAGCAATTTCCTGCATTTGCCAGTCGTAGTCTTTGCCGTTAACAACCGCAGTTGCGGTTAAATTATAACTGTCCGGCTTGGTGTTGGCGGGAATGGTCAGCTCAAAACTTAAAGCAGTTTTCTCACCTTTCGATTTAAGCGAAAAATCACCCGAATTTGGCGAAAGGATCCAACCGGTCGGAACATTAAATTTTGCAGTTCCTTTCATTTCCCCGGGCGAATTATTCGTGACAGTCATCACCAGCCGATGTTTTTGGTCTTTTTTCGAAATAGTCGCAATCAGTAAATTTGATTCAAGCCCAACCGTCACGGCCGGCACCACATTTATTTCACGCCGGATTTCTCCGCGAATATCATCAGAATAGCGATACTGAACATCCCGTTCAAGGATGATTTCCTGTCCACCAATTTCTATTTTGACTTCAGCGTTGATGAGCGGATTTTGAAACGGTAAATTTTTTGAATTCGCATCGTTCCAGTCAAAAGTAAAATTTTTGTGGCGTGGGCTTTCGAGCCAATAGGGCTGCGTGGGTTTGGCATCCTTAGCCGAAACTACGGTAAAAAACGCAGATTGAAAAGCAGTTTCGCGACGCGGGCGAAAACCGCTTTCGGTCTGGGTTGGTTCCGGAGAGGTTTCTGCTGTCCATCCGGTCGGCATTTTCAGAGCCACATTTTTAACTTTTATGTCGGAATTCTCCGGTGCAAAAACCCGGACTCCGACATTTGTCGAGTCCCCGGCAACAATTGTATCGGTATTGCTCAAAGCGTCAACCACAACCCCCGCTGCCATTTGCAAGGCTTTGGCAAATTCATCGCGTTTTTGCCTTAACATCCGTTTGGAATCCGGGTTTCGGGTGGACCATTCAGCCTCGACCGCCTGTTGATAACCTTTCGCCAAAATCGGAATAAGTTTTTGCGGTGCGTAAACATCATAGCTTTTGAGAGCTAATTGAGCAGTTTCCTGGAGCTCATCGAGCTTTGGAAAAAGCGGGGTATAACTATCATTGGCCAGTTTGGCAATCCCTTTGATTGACGTATCCAACCCATCAAAAACACTTGATTCTTTATCTTTTTTGTCGCTAACGCTCTCTACTAGGCGCATGCCCGAAGTAAATTTTCCGCGAAGCTCAAGCATCCCCATCTCCTGAGATTTATGCTGACTCCGGCCCTCCATAGCTATTTCAAAATAGGAGCGACCGATCACCGTATCGTATTCTCCCGTGTTCAAAACAACAGTTGGCTGATTATTCGGGTCAGCTCTAAACCCTTGACTCAGATACAGTTTTTTCGCTTGCCACGGTTCTAAACCTTCTTTGAAATGTTCGGGAAACATTTTCGGATCATCCGCCGCCTTAAAAGCAAGCGGGGTGAGATAACCGGCCAACTGATGTTGGCCGTGACCATCGGCCGGAGTGCCCGAAAAACGCGAAATAATCACTAATGGACGAAACAACCTAATCGCGCGAACCATGTCACCGAGCGTCAGTTGGTCTCCCCAAATCCGGGCGGCTTCTTCACGTTTTTTGGAAAAACCATAATCCATCACGCGAGTAAAAAACTGTTGTCCGCCGTCTAACCTTCGTGCCTGCACAAGTTCCTCAGAACGAATCACACCGAGCGGCTCAAATAGTTCTTCGCCAATCACATTTTGCCCGCCATCGCCGCGATTGAGGGACAGATAACTGGTCCGAGCCATTTCTTTTCGGGCCAAATAGGCCAGTAATCCCGAATCTTCATCATCCGGGTGGGCAGCGGTGTGCATCACACTCGCGGTCGTCTGAAGCCGCTTTAATTGCTGTCCTAACCCCGCCGCACCATTGTCATAGATTGCTCGAACTTGAGCCTTAACCGGAATCGGTAAAAGTAAAAATGTAAAAAGTAGAAATACGGAAGTAATTATTTTGAATGTTGAATTGTTCATTTTACGATAAATTTATTCGATTGGTTTTCGCCAATCAGCTGGTGCATCAAGTTTGATACCATCAAATATGAAGCCGCCAAATGGGGCTAATAGTTTTTCGGCTAAATTAATAATTCTTTCGGTTTTTCCAACCACAAAAAGTTCTTCAAAACTTGCCGTAAATTCCTGATAAAAAACAGGGTTATGCCTTTGTAAACTGCGTGGAATTGACTTCCCTTTGGCCAACCATTGTTCGTTTATCCGAAAATAACAACTGGATAAGGCATCATAAAGCCTTGTTCCCACCGCAGTTAGTTCCGCTTTTGAACGAGGGTCACGAATATCGTCAATTAAATCTGTAATCCAATATTGAAAACCTTGAATTTCTTCTTTCGTAATCTTTGGTGGGTTCGCTAAAATTTCTTGTGCCAGGTTTTTCAATTTATGTGACAAGTCGGTTGCGTGCGGAATAACAATTCCTTCGGAAACCATCACCGGCAGAGATGGAACTTTTTCGGCAATATCCAAATCAAAAAAATAATTCAAAGTTTCAGGAGTGTGCACAAAAGTTTCGACCGGTAATCCCCGGAAATAAAACGATTCCCGGAAATAAAACGATTCCCGATATGCACCAACTAAATCTTTATAAATAACAACGATATCAAGATCAGAAAAGGCGGTTCCCTCGCCTCTGATGAGTGATCCGGCTAAAAACGCAAACTCGGCCAAAGGATACTTTGATTGCAATATCTCATTGGTGACAACGACTAGATTTTTGAGCGATTCATCTCTCATCAAAAGAAATTATTTATCCTCTTTTGAAACTGTCAAGCTAATTAAAAGCCCGGCGATGACGGTAATCAGACAGCCAATCACGTTAAACCATAAGAATGCGATTTTGGTATAGTTACTGGCAATTGCTACTGAAGCGATTCCAAAGAGGAGTCCAAAAAAAGCCCCTCTCGCCTTGGCCCTCGGAAACAAAAAGGCCAGGGCAAACACCCCAAGCAGCGAACCATAAAAAAATGAACCGAATTTATTAACAACCTC
>JANOEF010000585.1:0-2183 GCA_031413075.1 Acidobacteriota bacterium
CCGCGAAATTGATTTCGATTTCGCGCTCACCGACCGCATCAGCCGTCGCACCGAAGAATAAAACTTGAACTTTCATACTGATTTTAGAAAGCGAGAGAGTGAGAAAGCGAGAAAGTGAGAGGTTAAAGCAAACTTAAAATCTCTTCGTCTTCCCTTCTCGCTTTCTCTCCTTCTCGCTTTCTCACTTTCTAATTTTCCTCGCGTAATGCGCGTTTGAGAATCTTCCCTGTTCCGCCGACGGGCAATTCGTCACGAAATTCGACGAAGCGCGGATATTTATAGTTGGCGAATTGCGTTTTGCCCCACGCGATTATTTCGTCTTCGGTTATTTCAAAACCTTTGTTGCGAACGATAAATGCTTTAACTTCTTCGCCCATTTTATCATCCGGAACCCCAATCACCGCGACTAGCGAAACTGCCTCATGAGTCATCAAAACTTCTTCTAATTCACGCGGATAGACGTTGTAACCACCTCGCAAGATCATATCTTTTTTGCGGTCAACGATTTGAAGATTGCCTTCGGCGTCCATCACACCAATATCGCCTGAATGAAACCACCCGTTCTTAAAGGCTTCAGCCGTCTCCACGGGCCGTTTGTAATAACCCTTCATAATGTTATGCCCACGCATTACCACTTCGCCTCGTTCTCCGGGCGGGACTTCAATATCATTTTCATCCACACATCTCACTTCAACTCCAAAAATAGGCTTCCCGACCGTTCCCGCCGGAGATTTGTCCTGCAGATGACAAAAAGTTGAAATTGGCGAAGTTTCGGAAAGACCGTAGCCTTCCAAAATCCGGACATCAAAAGTTTCTTCGAATTTTTTCATCAGTTCGACCGGCATCGGAGCCCCGCCCGAACTCAGGACTGCCATTGTTTTAGCGTATGAAGCAACATCCAGATTATTTTCCTCAACATGTTTCAGAATTGCCCAATACATCGTCGGAACACCCGTCCAGAAATTTACACCTTCTTTTTTGATGGCTTCGAGGGCAGCCATGGCATCAAAACGGGGTAATAAAACAACTTTGTGACCGGCAAACATCTGGGCATTCATCTGAGCGGTTTGCCCGGTGGTATGAAATAGGGGGAGCGTAATCAGACATACTTTTTGCCTCCCATCAGTGTAATTCAATCCCGGAACGTGCAGATTAAAGGCGACAATCGCGTTGAGATAGATGTTTGAATGGGTCAATTCTGCACCCTTTGGTTGTCCGGTGGTCCCGCTGGTGTAAAGGATGGCGCAGGTATCGTCCGGTTTAGTCGGATAAGTCTGAAAAGTATCGGGTTGCGGAAACATTAGTTGTCCGAGCGTTGGATGACCTTCAATCGGACTCGGACTGGCCGGATTAGCTGTCATAACTACCAAATGTTCACAGGTTTCCACTTCGTCAAATCCTTTTTTGACTGTCTGAGCCAAAGGCAGTTCGGGTGTTCCTTCAAATACAAATATTGCTTTGGCATCAGAATCTTTTAAATGATAAGCAACTTCGCGTGGAGAAAACAAGACATTCAATGGCACTACGGCTGCCCCGGCTTTCATGATGGCATAATAGACCATTGGAAAATATGGCAAATTCAAACAAGATAATGCTACTTTATCGCCATGTCCGATGCCTAATTCGACCAGAGCGTTAGCAATTTTGTTTGAGTAAGAGTTCAATTGTCCATAGCTTAAGCGGACATCGTTCCAGATGACAGCTTCTTTTTCAGGAGTCAATCGAGCATGATGTTCGATAATCGAAGCTAAATTTAAAATAGTTGCGCCGTATTCCATAATTTTTTCTTATTGAAAGTGTTTGAATATTAGAACTTTATCTTAGTCTAAATTCAAAAGTATATAAATTCAAGACTTATTTCGCCAAAGTTAAATTTTAAGATTCTTTTCGGTCATAAGATTGTTCGCCAACTTTTGACCGACTCAAATTTTGCGATACATTATTCCTGGACTTCAGTATTTGCGTTAAGTATTTATTTTATAGGATATTAACCATTTTTTGCTCCCCCCAAGTCAATCCTGATTTAATCAAATTTCAATCTAAATAGGACTTTCGCTTTTTGAAAAAATATGAAATAACAGAAGTTCAATGATTACGAAAAAAACATACGTTGAATATCTGCTAAGTTCGCCAATCAATTACACTTGTTCTAATTTATCAGAACATCTTGAAAATGTCAGTCA
>JANOEF010000586.1:0-2538 GCA_031413075.1 Acidobacteriota bacterium
AATTGTTCGAGTTAATAGTCGAATTGTTCGCGATTATCTCGATTTTCGTTTTCAGACAGCAGGCGAAAATGAATTGACCATGCAGGTAAAAAAACCGAATGGTGAAACCTGGGAATTAGAAATCGAACGTGAAGAGGGCGAAGATTTTGGCTTGATGTTTGAACAAATTGTGCCTCGTCAGTGTGCCAATGAATGCCTATTTTGTTTTTGTAAAGGGAATCCTGAAGATGCACGTCCATCTCTTTTTGTCCGGGATGAAGATATCCGGCTTTCTTTTCTCTATGGTAATTACACGACCCTCAGTTCAATTACAGATGATGAAATGAAACGAATTATTGAGCAACGGCTTTCGCCTCAATATGTCTCAGTTCATGCAACTGACTTAAAAACTCGCGCTTATTTGCTCGGTGTAGATGAAAAAAGAGCCGATATTTCGGGAAAGCTTAAAACATTGCTTGATAATGATATTGAACTGCATGCTCAGGTCGTACTCTGCCCGACTATCAATGATGGGGAAATTTTGGAAAAGACGTTGCGGGATCTGGCGGCTTATTACCCAAAGGTTGTTTCGACTGCGGTCGTTCCGGTTGCCCTCACCCGATACAATACAGACCAAAGATTAACTAAAGTTAGTTCAGAATTTTGCCGTGACACAATCAAGGAGGTCGAGAAACTGCAAAAAGAATTCCGGCAAACCCTGGGGGTCACATTTGCTTTTTTGGGGGACGAAATTTATCTCAAGGCCGGTGTTCAAATTCCAAGTCGCAGACATTATGGAAATTATCCGCAAATAGAAGATGGAGTAGGCATGATCCGCTCATTTTTAAATTCTTTTGAAAAGTTGTTAAAGAAAATCGAAAAGAATGAACCTCAAAATGTGAACTTATCGGTTAATAACATTCGAACTCATCAATTAGCCATAAAACCTCGAACAACGCCAAATCAAAAATCAAAAATCAACAATCAAAAATCTTTACATGGAACAATCTTGACCGGAGAGATGTTCGCCCCGATTTTGCGCGAGCAGATAGAAAAATTGAATTCGATAATCGGCTCTAAACTGCACGTTTTAGCTGTTCCGAACAAATATTTTGGTGGAGATGTGGCAGTCGCCGGATTGTTGACCGGAAGTGATTTTATCTCTATGAAAGATAAAATTTTTGGTGATTTTGTGGTCATTCCGCCCCACACCATTAAATCTGATGAACCAATTTTGTTGGACGGAATGACGTTCGAAGAACTAAAATCGAATTTTACGGTTCCACTTTACGCGATTGATATCCTGCAATTTCTGGAGGAAAAGGTTTAATCCAGATCATCGCCCACACTCGTTTTGAATAGTAACCAGATACCCGGTATTGTCCAGTCTGATCACGTTCGAATCATTCCCGGAAGAAAGGGAATAGTGTTTGGTCTTTCCATTTTCAGGCTGCAAAATCAATGTGCCGGATTCAACCCGCCAGTTTCCAAATTCGACCTTCTCGTTCGCCATCGAAAAACCACCCGACATCCCGACAAACGAAGTTTTTAGCGCATATTCGCCGGTCGGGCAAAAGTAAAATTCAAATTTATCGGAGATTGAGCCTGAAGTCTGGGCGTTTGATAGTTTTTTATAAGCCAAATTATTTTTCCAATCCAAATCTGATTTGAAACAACCTAAAGTAAAGAAAAGCAACAAATTAAGAGCCAATAAAGCCGAACCATGTTTGCGAAAAATTTGCTTAAAACGTTTCATAAATTCCTCTTCAGTTAATAATAAGTTAGGCAAATAATTGCCTTCATCTATATCTGATAAAAAAAGGAAAATGTGTCGAGAAATTTTTACTATTATGCAGAGTTGGGTTGAACTGAAATATATTTGGCATTCAAACAACCACTGTTAAACTATAATCCTGTCAAATTATTCTGGAGTTTACAATAATGCTTTGAGTTTTTTACAAGCTAAGACGAGCATTTTTCGCTCTGCTTCAGCTGCCGGTAAATCACCGGATTTAATGGTCGAAAATAAAGATTGGCCTTGCTCAGATATTTCAATTGCAGATTGTTTTTGGGCTGCATCTTCGATTTCTTCGGCTAATTTGCTGGTATGATGAATCAAATCACATTTTGTGATGTCAATTAAATCTTGAATCTGGTGTTTATTAAGTTCGCCGAGCAAAAGCGTAATACGAGTAAAAGGACTTAGAGAGCGTGCCATTAAGTTAGACTCCATTTATCAAACTGTGAGGGTCAATCAAAACAGCTAATTCTGTTTGAGATGAAAAAGAAGTGAGTTTAACTTCGTTCTGTTCGAGATTATGGCTTTGGTAAAATAATGTCAATATCAGACGCCCAAAAATTCGGTCTAGTCTATTCGATGTTTTTTATCACTGACAATGTCAATTTCAGTCCAATTGAGTTGTTTTTCAAATTCAAACTTTCTCACCGGGCAAGTTTTTAAGGTGCAAATTTTACAAGAAAAATCCGAACAGGCATCCGTATGGACAAACATTTCAATAACTTGACCAAAATTATCATCAATTAGTTTTTAATTTTAAT
>JANOEF010000587.1:0-11175 GCA_031413075.1 Acidobacteriota bacterium
GAATAAGCAAACCATCCCGCAATTTCGGCTCAAACCAGGTTGATTTTGGCGGCATAATCTGATTCGCATCCGAAACCTTCAAAAGGTCATCCACCGTGGTCGCAAACATCGAAAAGGCAACTTTAGCTTGGCCTGAATCAACTAATTTTTCGAGTTCCCCGGTGCCGCGAATTCCGCCGACAAAATCAATCCGCTTATCGGTCCGGACATCCTTAATCCCCAACATCGGATGCAACACATTTTGTTCCAAAATGCTGACATCGAGACTTTCAATGGCTGAAGTTGGAACAGCGAAATTAGGCTTCAAATTAAACCATTTTCCGCCCAAATACATACAAATTTCACCTTTCTTGCCGGGTGATTTTTGCAAAGTTTCGGACACGGAAAACTTTTCGCTCAAGTTTTGCAAAAACTCCGTTTCGCTCAAACCGTTCAAATCTTTAACGATTCGATTATAAGGCAAAATTTTCAGCTGCTCGGCTGGAAACATCGCCGCAATAACGAAATTATAATCTTCGGCGCCGGTGTGATGCGGGTTGTTCTGACGCATTTCGGCTCGCGCCCGGGAACTGCTGGCCGCGCGATGGTGTCCGTCGGCAATGTAAATCGCCGGAACCTGTTCAAAAGCCGAAACTACGTTTTCGGTTTCTGCAACTCGCCAAACTGTATGCCTGATTCCATCAGCGGCCGTAAAATCATACAGCGGCGGATTCTTACAAGTTTCTCTGACCAAATTGTCTAACTCATCTGTCCCGCGATAACAGAGGAAGATCAAACCCGTCTGAGCTTCGGTCGTGACGATGTGCCGGGTACGGTCATTCTCTTTATCAGGGCGGGTTTTTTCGTGCTTTTTAATTAAATCCTGGTCGTATTCATCAATCGCACAACAGGCCACAATACTGGTCTGAATCTGCTCGCCCATTTGCAGACGATAAACATAAAGACTGTCGTTTTCTTCCTGAATCAAAATACCTTCGCTTTGCAACCGTTCCAGATTTTCTTTGGCTTTTTGATAAACCTCAGCCGAATAAACGTCAGCGTTTGCAGGCAAATCAATCTCGGCCCGCGAGACGTGAAGAAAAGATAATTCGGTTGCCATCTGCCGCGCTTCCGTCGCATTCATCACGTCATACGGCGGACTCGCAACTTGTTCGGCTAATGAAGGGATGGGGCGCAAGGCCCGAAATGGTTTAATTTTTGACATAAATTTTCCTTTAATTGTGAACTATTCGGAAATCTTTCGCAAATATTCCGCTTTACTCCGGCGGGTAATCTGCTAATATTCTTCTACCGTTTGGATTTGAAAAAATGTCATTAGTAATTTTGTTTAATCTTTCTAATTCTTTGATAGAGTTGTGTTTATTAGTTTTTACATCAATCATAAGATCGCAAATCTAAAATCCTTATGTCATTATTGATTGCGGAAGACAACAATGCCCAAAGGCATT
Source organism: Acidobacteriota bacterium (assembly GCA_031413075.1). Taxonomy (GTDB): domain Bacteria; phylum Acidobacteriota; class Blastocatellia; order Pyrinomonadales; family Pyrinomonadaceae; genus JAIBCC01. The sequence continues at coordinate 1,449 of JANOEF010000587.1, forward strand.
ATTTGAGCGAATTGCTGGCCCGGGAATTTGCCGCGCACACGCCCGTCATCGAAGCGGAAGATGGTGAAGCTGCAATTTCGCTGGCGATTGAACATCGTCCAACGCTGTGTATTTTTGATATACAGATGCCAAAAGTCTCGGGAGTCAAAGCCGCGCGGACGATTTGGCGCGAAATTCCCGCCACCCGAATCATCTTTTGGACTCAGTTTCCGCACGAAATTTATATCAACGAAATTCGCAAAATCGTGCGTTCGATTTCGCCCCAGCCAACCTATGGTTTTATTCATAAAAACAACCCTGAAGCCAGATTTTTGCGGTTCGTGGCAACTGTTTTAGAAGATGGTGCGGATATGATCGATCCGCTCTTCAAGGATTCGTTTCAGCGACCTCTGTTGACCGAATTTGAATCGGAGGCCCTGCATTATTTGGCTTTGGGTATGTCAAATTGGGCGATTGCACGAAAATGCAGTTTAAGTTTGCGCGGCGTAGAAAGCCGTCTGGCCAACCTCTATGAAAAACTTTTTACCGAAAACTCCGGCGGAACAAAAGACGAAGCCTACGATAAACTTGCGTATAACACTCGTACCCGAGCCTTTTGCGAAGCCTTAAAACGCGGTTTGATAAATTCGGACGAACTCGAAAAATCCGAAGCCGAACTCTCCGAATGGCTTAACAGAGACCGACAAAAATTTGCGGGAGAGAAAAAGTGAAGAAAAAGGCGAAAGTAAAAAGCAAGCAGGCAAAAGTTTGTCTCTCGATGGTTGCTTTTCTGTGCTTTTTTTTGTCTGTTTTATCTCAAAATAACTCGACTAACCAGTCTCAAAAAACTCCGGCTTCTCAAAACACTCCGCCCAAGAAGACCGAACTCAAAGACAAAGATACGGAAACTAAAGAAAATCAAGAGTTTTTGACCGAGGATGATGTTCGGGAGCGTTTGACGAAAATGGTCGAGTCGCAAAATCGTAACATTCATCAATGGGGAGCGGTCACGCTTTTTAATGGATTGCCCTCGGATAATGTCCTCGCCATTGCCCAAACTTCAGACGGAATTTTGTGGTTCGGAACAGAAAGCGGTTTAGCACGTTTTGATGGTCGGCGAGCGCAGACCATTCCGCTTGAAAATGCTGTTTCCAACAAAATTCAGGCACTCGAAGCCACCGATAACGGTGCGCTTTGGATTGGAACTGAGAGTGGGGCATTTCGTTTAAAAGATGGAAAAACGCAACCTGTTCCCAATACGCAAAATTTTTCTATAACCGCTATTTTATTGGGCGAGCATGTCATTCTGGCTACTAAAAACGGGATGATTTTGAAAGTTTCCGAAAACGGAGATTCGTTTCAAACAGCGCAAGTCCTCGCTAAACCCTTGACTGAAAAAGAAGACAAACTGCTGAATCTGACAAGTCTGGCAAAGGTGGATGGAAAAATAATTGCCGGAAGTCAAGGTCGCGGGGTTTTGATACTCGAAAATAACCAAGCTCGTGAAATCCGTTCACCCCCCTCGTCTATTAATCATATAGCCCAGGACAAAAACGGAAAGGTGTGGCTCGGTGCGGATGCCAGAAAGTCGGAAAGCGGTTTTTTCGCCTTGATTGATTTGAGATTACCTCTGAATCTTGGGGGAGGTCTGAAGGATGTTTCAACGATTGAGCCGACGCCTGACGGTCAGGTTTGGGTGGGAACGAAAAAGAACGGTTTGTATCGTTTTCGTGATAAGCAGGAATTAAAATATTTTACTCTGGCGAACACCAACCGGGGTTTGGGTTCTGATTCCATCAATGCACTTTTGCTTGATCGGGAGGGTGTGCTATGGATCGGGACGGATCGCGGCGTGTGCCGTTATGATGCTGCCAGTCCGTTTAATGAAACACTTTCCGATGACTCGAAAGACTCTAATTATATCCGCACGCTTTTTCGTTCGAGTGCCGGAAGAATTTTCGCGGGAACAAATAGCGGGTTGTTTTTATTTAATGGTAAAAAGTGGGATGAAATCGAAAAATTTAAGAAGACCCGGGTCTATGCGATTAACGAAGATTCCGAAAAAAAACTCTTAATCGGCACTATCAAAGGTCTTTTCGACTTGGAAGGGACACGAATTTCGGATGGCAGTATTAGGGCGATTGCTAATTTTCAAGCCAAAACTTACTTTACCATGGGCAAATCCGGTCTTTATGAATTCAAAGGCCGGAATCTTATCTTTGAAAATGATGCAATTGTGAGTCTTTTAGCTGACAAAGATAAACTTTGGTTCGGAACCATCAACAACGGAGGATTTTTTTTCGACGGTAAACAAGTTAAGGCGGAACCTGTGCTCGAGCAACTGCGTGCCTTGTCGGTGCGGAAAATCTCAAAAGGCATTGACCAGGATTTATGGTTTGCGACCGGTGCGGGACTTTTTCTCTATCGAAACGGCAAACTGCAGGAAATAATTGAAGGGCGTGATTGGCGGGATGTCGTTGTTATTGGAACAGAAGTTTGGGCGGCAAGTGAAAAGGACGGTATTTTTCACGCTCGGCAGGATGAACTGTTTGATTGGGTTGTCACTAATTTAAATCGGGAGCAAGGCTTATCTTCACAAAACACCGCCGCCTTGCTAAATGTTGAGGACAGTTTATTAATCGGGACAGGTAATGGTTCAGTAAGTTATGTTCCGAGCAAAATTCCTCCAAAAATTGTAGCGGCACGAGTTTTGAGTCAACGTCTCCACGAAGCTGCCGAACTGAACGATATAATTGCTTTAGAATATCCGCAAAATTCTCTGTTGGTTGAGGTTGCAGGTTTGAGTAGCCGGACTTTTCCCGAACAATTTCAATACGGTTTTTTGCTCAAGAATGCGAAAGGCGAAATCCTCAATCATCCGAAAGTCACTGCTGATTCGCAGTTTGCGCCGATTGATCTAAAAGCAGGTGAATATGTTATCGAAGCCCGAACTTTCAACAAAGACTTGGTAGCCTCCGAACCACTGACGATTCGGTTTTCGGTGGCTCGGGCGCCTTTTCCGTGGACTGCTGCCGCACTTGGAATTTTGCTGATTATGGCGCTGGCAGGTTTGATTTGGGCAATGATTGAACGCCGCCGGATTGTCCAAAAAAATCGTGAGTTGGCCATCGCAAAATTCGATTTAGCCAACGAAGCCGAGCGTGAACGCAAACGGATTGCGCGTGACTTGCACGACCAAACACTCGCCGATTTGAGAAACCTGATGCTGATGTCCGACAAATTGCCGAGCGACAATTCAGAGTTTCGAACCGAAATTGAGTCGGTTTCAACCGAAATTCGACGCATTTGCGAAGCTTTGAGCCCTTCGGTTTTAGAAAATGTCGGGTTGACCGCCGCACTGGAGTATTTGCTCCAACATACGATTGAAAACTACAAATTCTTTGCCTCAGAAGACCTGGAAGAACACCTTCATTTTTCGCCAAATATGCAGATGCAAATTTACCGTATCGCCCAGGAGGTTTTGACCAATATTAAGCATCATTCAGACGCAAAATTGGTAGAAATGAAAGTTAATCTATCAGAAGAAGTGTTTATTTTGAGTATTTCAGATGATGGAACTCCGTTTAAACCGGTGACAGATAGCGCTTATAAAGGGCGCGGCATTGCCAATATTAAATCCCGTGCTGCGCTCATCGAAGCCGAAGTTGATTGGCTTCAAAACGAAAGCGAGGGAACTGAATTCTCACTCAAGCTGTGGAACTCCGCAGCCGTCAAACCGCAATAACCTCATCCGCCCCTGTTGCTAATCACCTAAAAATCATTCTTAAACCAATGGATAATCGCTTTCAAATGAACCGATTATCTTTCAAAAAAGTAATATTTATCAGTGTTTTGGCTTTGAGTTCAGCTTTGGTTGCTTGTCAAATTTTTAATGTTTACAGTTCCGCCCAAAAAACACTTGCCCATGAACGCGCCCGCCTAAACGAACAAAATCGCGTCGCCTTTGAATAGAATCCTCACACCTCACCTCACTACTCACCTTCAAGTTACGAGGTTAAAGACGATTGGCTGACCAAAATATTTTCGTAAGCCTGCCGAATATTGAGCCGATGCAAGGTCAAGGTTTCCAATAAATTATTGTTTTTCAATCGCTTAGAAATTATCTCCAGATTATTCGGCAAAACAGCTGAACGTCCAAAAGTTAAACGTAGCGCGTGATCGAGCCGGCTCAAAAAATCGTAGCCATCGTTAAACATTCGATAATTTTCGGCGCTTAGTGAGCCCGCCTGGTGAAGTTTTTTGAGCATAAATTGGGTCGAACGATTTTCGGTATCATCCGGAACGTTGTCGCGCAACTGTAAAAAACGCATCGCAAAATAAACGTCCAGCATTCCGCCTTCACCAAATTTGATGTTGATTTCTTTTTTATTTTGAGTTGGTGATTTTTCCTTTTCCAGCCGTTCGCGTATTCGTCGGGTTTCATTTCCAAACTCAGTAGCCTCAGCATGTTGCGCTTGTTGATGCAAAATAGATCGAATTTCTTTTTCGGTGTCGCGGGCAAGTTTGAGATCGCCCGCGACGCCGCGAATTTTGACATAGGCGAGCCACTCCCACATCGCGGAGCGATTTTGGAAATAACTTAAAAAAGCTGATTTACCCAGACAGGTCGCACCATTTTTACCATCGGGCCGCAATCTGAGATCAACCCGGTAAAGATTACCGTCACGCGTAAAACTCGACAAAGTGTTGACAAAAATCTCAACTGCTTTGGCGTAAAACTCGGTCTGAGTTAGATTATTAAAGGGTAAAGGCTTTTCATCATCATAAACCAAAATCAAATCTAAGTCTGAGCCGTAATCCATCCCGCGTCCGCCAAGTTTCCCAAGCCCTAAAATCGCTAAATTAAGATGCTCCAATTTGCCGTAACGCCTTTGTAACTGGCGTTTTGTGATTTCAGTAGCGATGTTCAGACTCGCTTCGGCCAGTTTGGTTTGCAACCTTTTGGCCTCACTTTGAGTGATTTTTTCAAAGATGTCGTAAAAAGCGATTTCCAGTAAAAGTTTGGCCCAGATTTTTCGCAGAACGGCTAATTCCTGAGCAAAGTTTTCGGTGTTTTCAACCTCAAGGCGAAAAATATCCTGATAACTCTTTTCGACAAATTCATCCGTAGCCTTTGGCAGAGTGTTGAGCAAATTCGGATTGGCTGTCAGCATTTCCGCAAAATAGGGCGAAAGATGGCTGAAGTCGGTTAACGACTCCGCTTTTTCTTCGGTCAAATGGACGCTTTCATCTGATTTTTCGATGGATTTGAGCAGTTCGGTATGATGGCGGAATTGAGCAACATCATTATTTCCAAATGAGTTAGACGTTGCCCGGAGATTCCCAAAAACCCGTTGAAAAATTTGATTGACGTTGTTTGCCGCATCCTCCAAGGTTTCATCAAAATCGGCTAAATCGCGACAGTTCATTCGTTTAGCTACAACCAGACGTTTTTCGATGTCTTCCGGAACGATGTGTGTCTGTAAACCGTTTTCCATCTGCAAACGATGTTCGAGGCGGCGTAAAAAATCATAAGCCTCCGACAGGCGGGTCAGTTCGTTATCTGATAATAAATTACGGTCAGCCAAACGCGCCAGACTGATCAAAGTATGCGGAGCCCGCAGCCATTTGTCGCGCCCGCCGTAGGCTAGCTGAAGAGCCTGAGCGATAAACTCAATTTCGCGAATTCCGCCGACTCCAAGTTTAACGTTAAATCCATTGCCGGTCGTATGCTCACGGTTTATTTTTTCCTTTGAAAGTTTGACATTGTTTAAGGCATTTTCAACCGTCGCACTCGATGAAAAGACATAGTTTTCGACTTGTTCAAAAAATGTTTTGAAAACTTCGGACTCGCCGGCGCTGGCCCGCGAGCGAATCAGCGTCTGACGCTCCCACGCCTGCGCTTTGGATTGATAGTAATCAGCTGATTCGGCGAGAGATATGGCTAATGCTCCGACTCTTCCGTGCGGGCGCAGACGCAAATCAACCCGATACGCACCGCCTTCGTGACCGACTAATTTGACGATAAATTCCGAGAGTTTGATGAAATATTCGCGGTTGGAAGTTACTCCGCGCGAACCGCTGCCCGAGGTCATCCCGTCCGTTGAATAAAGAAACAAGAGGTCAATATCGGATGAATAATTAAGTTCATTTGAGCCGAGTTTGCCGAGTGCGACCACACAAAATCGGGCCGGTTTGGAACGACCCTTTTCGTCCGCTTCGAGCGGGTTGCCGAAACGGTTATCCAACTCCTGCCGAGCGAGTCGGAGCGCGTATTCTAAAATTGCATCTGCCAGATGCGAAATTTCCTCGGTCACCTCGGCTATCGTTCCCAAACGACGAATGTCGCGCAGATAAATCCGCAAAAGCTCACGGCGCCGAAATCGTGCCAGTAATTCCGGCGTTTCGACCCTCGAATTGGTCATCGAAAACCTCGCCAAAGATTCGAGAAGTTCTTCTTTGTCACGAACTTGCGAATCTTTGCGCTTGCGGCCGAGCCACAACACATAATCGGGATTTTGTAACATGGTGGCGGCAAAAAGCGGACTAAAACTGGCCAATGTCAAAACATCGGACAAGAGCCCTTCATTTTTTCGCAACTTATTGGCTTGAAATGAGTTTCTTTCGCTAAACTGCTGAAAAAAACGCTCTGCTCCGTTGGTGTCCGGCAAATCCGCCAAAAGATTTTTGTGAATGGTTTCGGTCATCCTCTTATATTCTGCTTTATTTTGACGAAAAGTTAAAAGCGTCAGCTCAAAATTGGGTGAAAGTTTTTGCCAAAATGATGTTATGATTCATTACAAAAAGACCCAAAATTTCGGTATTTCCCGTTTAACTGTTTAGAGGGTGTATAGGAGTAGTAACTACAAGATAAATGGTATTGCATTCTGCTGAGATCTCTCGGACGTTTTGATGAAGCCGCACAGATGATCGGGAAGGCACAGGAACTTGACCCGCTTTCCGTCGTCATCGGCAACAATGCAGTGCAGACCTCTATGATTCGGAACGACTTTACGAAGATGGCTGAAGCCTCTCTTAAACTGATTGAACTCGATCCGAATTTCTCGGGTGCCTATGAGCATTTGGGAATGTCATATCTAAAACTTGGACGTGAGACTGAAGCCATAGCAAATTTGCAAAAGTCAGTGGAGCTGAGTAACAGAGGAATTACCAGGCTAATGATTTTAGGTAATGGCTTGCGGTGACAGGAAAACGAAGCGAAGCAAACGCCATCATCAAAGAACTTGAGCAAAGATACGCCAGAAAGGAATCAAGCGGAGTAAATATTGCCGCCGTATATACCGGATTGGGTGACAAAGACAAGGCATTTGAATGGTTGGAAAAAGACTTCCAATCCCGAAGCGGAGAGTTAGCCGGGATCAGATGGGGAATCCAGTTTGAATCTCTCCGCGACGACCCGCGATACAAGGATTTGGTCAGACGAGTCGGGATTCCTGAATAAATTGGAAAGAAAGGATACGAATGGATAATGCTATAATTGCCAATGGAGATTTTTTTATGTGGAGCGAAACAAAACAGTTACAGCTAAACGAACTGCAACGGCGTGAATTGGAAAATTTGTTGACGGCGGAGGAAAATCGGACGCTCGAAAAATTGCTCTCGGAATTAGAGCAAGCCGAATGGCAGACCTTGAATCCCGCGATTGAGCGTGAGCGTGAAGCAGAAAGCCTTTTGCAAAAAGAAATCAGCCACACCGAAACGCAAAATGCCGTGCTGACCGCTATCGCCTCGCGCCAAGATGATTTGGTCAAGCGAGCTGCCACGCAATTAAACAGTTTGCGAACCGAACACGAAGCCTTAAAAAATGAACGTGAGCGAGTTTTACACGAATTAGCCGCCTGATAACAGTAGCAGTAGGCAGTAGCAGGAGGCAGTAAGTTGAGATTTTTGTTAAGTCGGATAATAGCTTAACAAAAACTCGCAATGCTGAAAGTCTGACAATGCTCGTTTGCCGAGCGTAACAAAATTATGACTGAATCCGAATTGCGCCAAACTGTCCGCCGTGACTACAACTTTGCCTGCGGTTATTGCGGTGTCCGCGAAGCAGATGCAGGAAGCGAACTTGAATTAGACCATTTCAAACCGCGCTCGCTGAATGGTGGTGATGAACTCGAAAATTTGGTCTATTGCTGCACCACTTGTAACCGCATCAAAGGCGATTTTTGGGCGGACTCAACCGCTGAAAAAAGACTGCTTCACCCTCCGCAAGATGATTTAATTCTGCATTTACGCCAAGAACCCGACGGACTTTTGACAGGTTTAACCGAGACCGGAAAGTTTCACCTGAAACGATTACGCCTCAATCGTCCACCATTGGTTGCTCTGCGTCGGGCGCGAATGGACAACGACCGTTTGCGCGAAGAATTACAGCAATCCCAAGCCGAGCAAAAAGTATTAACCGAACATTTACAAAGACTTGACGGAGAAATCGAACGACTTTACCAAGAAATCCGCCGTCTGCTACAAAAATAAAGATGGAAACTGGAACAATCATCAATCAATACAAAATCATCTCCCCCATCGGCAAAGGCGGCATGGGCGAAGTATTTTTGGCTCAAGATACGAAACTTGATAGAAAAGTCGCACTTAAAATTCTGCCATCTGAATTTGCCGAAGACAAAGATCGAATGAGCCGTTTTGTCCGTGAGGCAAAATCTGCTTCGGCGTTGAATCATCCCAGTATCATTACGATTTACGAGATTGGCGAATCTGATGGAATACATTTTATTGCTACGGAATTTATTGATGGCAAGACTCTGAATGATTATAAAAAGGCGAACCCGCTCAATTACAAATCAGCCTTGGAGATTGCGATTCAGATTGCGTCGGCATTAGATGAAGCTCATTCGGCGGGAATCGTTCATCGTGATATTAAACCCGATAATATAATGATTCGGGCGAATGGATTGGCGAAAATATTGGACTTTGGGATTGCCAAATTTGCTGAACAGAAAGTGAGAAAGGGTGAAAGGGTGAAGGGGGAATTAGGAGAAGACGATGCAACCCTTGCTCTTTCTCCCCATCTCCCCCACTCCCCATCTCCCCATCTTTCCACCAGCCCCGGAATGATTATCGGAACGCCGCAATTTATGTCGCCCGAACAGGCTCGCGGAAAAGACGTTGACCATCAGACGGATATTTTTAGTTTTGGAGTGGTGTTTTACGAAATGCTGTCGGGCAATTCGCCTTTTTCGGGTGAAACGGTCAGCGATGTGATTGCCGCCGTTTTGACGAAAGAGCCGAAGCGTTTGACTGATATTCCAATCGAACTTGAAGAAATTCTCAATAAAACCTTAGAAAAAGATAAAAAGAATCGTTATCAAACGGCAAAGGATTTGTTGAAAGATTTGCAGGAAGCAGAAGAGGAATTGAGCGTTCAAAGCAGGTTAGAAAAAACATCTTCACCAAATATTGAAGAGCCGAAAACGCAGATTCTGCAAGCAAACACGACTGCCGAGGACAATCCAAAATCCCAAATCCAAAATCTAAAATCAATTGCCATTCTTCCATTTACAAATATGTCCGCCGACGAGGACAACGAATATTTCTGCGAAGGTTTGGCGGAAGAACTCCTCAATGCGTTATCAATAGGACTTTCGCTTTTTGAAAAAATATGAAATAACAGAAGTTCAATGATTACGAAAAAAACATACGTTGAATATCTGCTAAGTTCGCCAATCAATTACACTTGTTCTAATTTATCAGAACATCTTGAAAATGTCAGTCA
>JANOEF010000588.1:0-17704 GCA_031413075.1 Acidobacteriota bacterium
TTACAAAATTACCTACTCCCGAAGGTGCGAGATTTAGTTTTGACCCGCAACGTCGCGAAGTCTATCAAAAAGCAAGGAAACGTCACGAAAACTATTATCAAAAACTTATTACCACTGAAAACTCGGAATAATTTTGCAAAAGCTCTCTGTGAACTCTGTGAACTCTGTGATAAAAATAAACATTATGCCAACTACAACCATGAAAACCGATCTTGACCAACTTTGTATCAACACCATCAGAACGCTTTCGATTGACGCAATTCAGAAAGCAAACTCGGGGCATCCGGGGCTGCCGCTCGGAATGGCTCCGGCGGCCTATGTCCTCTGGACGCGGATTTTACGCCACAATCCGAAAAACCCAACCTGGTTCAACCGCGACAGATTTGTGCTTTCGGGCGGACACGGCTCGATGCTGATCTATTCGCTTCTGCATCTTTGCGGTTACGATCTGCCGATGGACGAACTCAAACAATTTCGCCAATGGAATTCAAAAACCCCGGGGCATCCCGAAAATCATTTGACGATTGGTGTCGAGGTGACGACCGGACCGCTCGGAGCGGGAACCTCGAACGCGGTCGGAATGGCGATTGCCGAAAAGCATCTGGCCGCCCGTTATAACAAAGACGGGCTCAAACTGGTAGATAATCACGTTTATGCAATTGTTTCGGACGGCGATTTGCAGGAAGGCATTTCGGGCGAAGCGTCCAGTTTGGCCGGGCATTTAAAACTCGGCAATCTGACCTTTCTCTGGGACGACAACAAAATCACAATTGACGGTTCGACCGATATTTCTTTCACCGAAAATGTTTTAGGGCGCTACCAGGCTTATGGCTGGCACGTTTCGACAGTGGAAGACGGGAACGATTTAGAAGCAATTGAAAACGCGATAACCGAAGCCAGAAACGTCACCGACAGACCTTCGATCATTGCCGTCAAAACGATTATCGGTTTTGGTTTGCCGAAACAGGGCACATCCAAGGCTCACTCGGACGCGCCCGGCGTTGAAGCGGTCAAAGAAATGAAACGTAACTTAAATTGGGACGAAAACGCCGAGTTTTATGTGCCTGACGAAGTTTATGCCAAATACCGTGAATCAATTCCGAATGGCGAAAAACTCGAAGCCGAATGGAATCAAGTTTTGAAAAAATATACCGAAAAATACGGGGTTGAATTTTTAGATCTAATCAACAAAAATTTTCCCGAAAACTGGGAATCCGCTTTGCCGACTTTCGATGGTGTTGAAGCCAAAGCAACCCGGGCTTATTCGGGTGATGTCATCAACGCCATTGCCGATACAATTCCGAACCTCATTGGCGGGTCGGCAGATTTAACCCCATCAAATAATACTTACATTAAAAATTCGTCAGACTATCAGCCCGCCACTTTTGAAGGACGAAATATGCACTACGGCATTCGTGAACACGCGATGGGGGGCATTATGAATGGTATCGCGCTTTACGGCGGTCTGATTCCGTTCGGCGGCACATTTATGACATTTTCGGATTATTGCCGTCCGGCTATCCGGCTTGCAGCCCTCTCAAATGCACAAACGATCTTCATCTTTACGCATGATTCAATCGGTCTCGGCGAAGATGGTCCGACTCATCAATCGGTCGAACACGTGGCCGCGCTCCGGGCCATTCCCAATCTCAACGTTTTTCGCCCCTGCGACGCTCACGAAGTAGCTCAAAGCTGGAGACTGGCGCTTGAAAGCAAACATAAACCGAGCGTTTTGGCGCTGTCCAGACAAAAAGTTGCTTTGCTTGACCGCACGAAATTTGCTTCGGCGAACGGCACTGAAAAAGGCGGCTACATTTTAGCCGAAGCCTCAAACAAGGCGCCGCAAGTCATCCTCGTCGCAACCGGTTCAGAAGTTGGTCTGGCAATCGAGGCCCGGGAAGTATTGGAATCCGAAAACATTGGAACCAGAGTTGTTTCGATGCCCTGCACCGATATTTTTGACGAGCAATCGGCTGAATATCGAGAATCAGTTTTGCCGAATAGCGTAAAAACACTTTCAATCGAAGCCGGCGTTTCACACGGCTGGCACAAATACGCCGATGATTGCGTCAGCGTTGACAAATTCGGTGCTTCGGCTCCGGCTGAGATTATTTTTAGGGAATATGGGTTTACGGTTGAAAATGTCGTCGCGAGGGCGAAGGGGTTGATTTAATTTTTTCTTATTTGAGCCATTGCTGGATGTTGCACGTAATGGCTCTTTTCCAATTTAATCTTCAATAACAATTCCCCGTTTTTCAAGTTCTTCAATAAATATTTTAAGGCTTGCATTGCTTTGGTATTTCGACATTAAGGTTTTTCTTTTCAAGTATTTTCTTGAAATATTATCATAGTATTTAGGGGTTTTAGCAGAAATGGTAAAATCTTCCTTTTTAGTTAAAACTCGATTAAGGGTATCAAGGCAACCTTTTATTTTGGATTTGTTATCATCTTCATAATAAAGTGGAAGTAACCAACACTCTATAGTGTGAACGGCTATTGCAAAAATAATTCGCTCCGCATAGTTGTGGTAGAAATCAAGATTGATTAATTCTTTTAGTTTTTGACAGACTTTTTCAATTAACTCTTCAGGAGTAATTTCTCTTCCCGTTCCAATCTCAGTTTTACTAATATCATAACCTATATCATCACAAGTATCTGTATCAATTTGAATAATTATGTAATCGTTAAATGAAAAAACATCTTGAAATTTTTCAGAACGACAATGATCAAAGACCAAAGTCCATCCGCCATAATTCGCCATTCGTGATTTATCAGTTTCATCTCTTAGAGGTTGAAGTGGATTAACAATAATATTGGGATTATCAAAATACCCGACTAAAATATTTTCGATAACAATTTGATCTGTTATTCCTTCGGTAATTAATCCAAAATTAGGCATATCAAAAATTATTTGGAAGTCCTCCTAAATATCCTCGCAAAAAGGCTTCCGATAATTTTACAGGTTCTTTTCCATTTACGGATTGAGGTTTTTTGATTCTATTTACTTTAGTTTGCCCTAATTTATTTCTGCTTACCACATATAATTTTTGATTTTCATCATTCAGATTGAGTCCATCTAAAATTGAGGGATTATGCGTGGTAAAAATCACCTGTTTTTTGTATTTCTTAGCTAGATTAACTAAATCAATCATCAACTGACTACATAATTTGGGGTTTAGCGAAGCATCAATGTTATCAATTGCGAAAAAACTTGGCGTATCACTACTAACAAATAAACAAAGGTAAAAAAGTAAAAATAAAAAACCTTCATTTGAGCTTTTTTGGTCAAAGTATTCAAATTTCTTATCTAAATACTTATCTTTTATCTGAATCCGTCTTTCTTGAGGAGATAGATCATTTGCAATATCAAAATCACTAAACCAATCTATTAATTTGAGTTTTGACTTGATTTCTTCAAGACGTCTTCCATTTTTTTTTGAACTTAAAACTTTAAGAAGTTTAAATAAGCCTTCTCCCTTAGTTCCTAATGGTTGAATTTGTCCCTCTTGTTCAAAACTTCTTAAAGAGGAATTTTCAGGCGAATATATAAGAAATTCTTTTATTTTAAGCTCATTATAACCACTGTTTAAAATTGGCAAAAGATTCTCTGTCCTAACTAATTCATCAGGTCTCATTTTGTTCTCTGCAATGAGTTTATTTAGGTGTTCAATAACTTCATTAGCTGCCCCTATACTTTTGTTTCCTTTATCTATCCAAGGAGAATATGGCTGCTCGTTATTTTTTTGAAGAAAAAAGTCAAATTTATGATCCTTTCCTCCCTCTAATTTAATTTTTATTTCTTCAGATACATTTTTTCTATCAAACCCTGCTCGCATAAATTGAGGATCGTCTGTTGCTCTTAACCCTTTTGAAATTAATGATCCGTTATCAAGTTTATGATTAGCTGCAGCAGAACTAAGGGCAATTGCCTCTAAAATGTTGCTTTTACCACTTCCATTAGCACCAATTAAAACGGTCACACGACCTAATTCAATTTCCAATTGCTGAATAGATTTATAGTTTTCTATTGTGATTTTTTCTATCATTTAGTGAAAATACAAATTAGTTTTAAGCAAAATAAAAACAAATACTATGAAGTGATTATTATACATATTGAAAGGAAGTTTTGGCTAAGAACTTATAGTTTCAAGAAAAATAATATTTTAAATGCACAAAAACTCCTTAATCCATAGATTGTTTTAGTTCAGTTGGATATGGAATTGACACTATTGTCCATTCCACTCGCTTTACCAGTCTGAAAGCAATGATTACTTTTTGGCGGGCGACCATTTTTTGAGAAAAGCGGTGAATTTTTGCAAATGATAACTTTGGTTCTTTCGTTTCTCGTATTCTTTTGCCAGATATTTTTTTTTGTTTTTGACATTTTTCGGAACGACAATCGGTAACTCCGGCATTTCGATCTCAACGGTGTTTTGCGAATGCAGGAGCGTGCCGTCGCTTTCCAGCACGAACAAATGCGGGTAGCCGGGAATTTCCGGATATTTTGAGAGGAAATCTTTATTTTCATTCACTTCGCTGAAATTTACTTTAACCCAAATGAAGTTTTGAGTCCGCAACCGGTCGAGTTTGGGATTTTTCATAAGGTACAGATCCATCCTGAGACACCAGCCGCACCATTCGCCGCCAACGTCCAAAATGATACGTTTATTCTCCTTTTGGGCGCGGGCAACGGCCGTTTGCAAATCTTGGTTCGAGTCGCGCTGCGGGTCAAATTTTTCTCGTTTGGCCAGGAGCTTTTGAGTTTCGGTTAATTTTGTTTTCGGTTCAGCAGAACTCTGCGAAAAACCCGGATTAGCCAAAATTAGAATGGTTAAGATCGGATAAATAAGTTTTTTCATCGGCATCAGGTAAAATCAGAGATTTTCAATTTCAATTTACCGCTAATTTGCTTAAATCGCAACAATTAGGCAGAATGTTAGTTTATGTCTGTCATAGAAAAAGACATCTTGAATAATCGCCAGGCCTATCATGAGTATTTTATTGAAGATAAATACGAAGCCGGGATAGTTCTGCGCGGAACCGAGGTTAAATCCGTGATGACCGGGCGGATCCAATTAAAGGAATCTTATGTTTCCATCAAGGAAAATGAGATTTGGCTTTTCAACGCTCATATTTCACAGTATTCACACGGAAATATTAATAATCACGAACCGTTACGAACCCGCAAACTCCTGCTCCACCGGCGCGAAATTGAACGTCTGCAAAAAGAAACCAGTATTAAAGGAATGACTTTGGTGATTACCCGGATTTACTGGAAAAATGGTCGGATAAAATTTGAAATCGGAGTAGCCAAGGGGAAAAAGCTTTTTGATAAACGGGAGACACTAAAAAGTAAAACGATCGAAAAGGAAACTCGCGCCCAATTGAAAGAAAACAGCAGATAGGTTATAAAATAAAGTTAAGTTGGAATAATAAAATCTTTTTATACGAGGAAAAATAATGAAATCTCAAGCCATAACAGGTAGTTATCATGATGCAAACGTTGATGCAATTGCGGTTGCGGTGTTTAATGACGAAAAGCCGAGCAGTGCGTTTTTGAAAGATTTAGACACCATGGCCGGCGGATTAGTGGCCGGTCTTTTCAAGGACGAAGAGTTCAAAGGTGATTCGGGTGAAACTGCCCTGTTGCGGCTCGCGCCAAAAGAAAAAGGCAAACCCAGCCGGATTTTGTTAGTCGGGGTCGGCCAAAAAGATGGCTACAAAGTTCCGCAAGTCGGCGTTCTGGCCGGCACCGCGGTTCGATTTTTGCTCAAGCGGAATATCAAAAGCTTTGCTCTGGTTCCGCGCTCGGAGGCTGATGCCACCGAAGTTGCTCAAACTGCGATGCAGGCCGTCGTCACCAGCCAATACGGCATTGATAAATACAAAACCAAAGACAAAAACAATAAGACAATTGACAATTTTGTCTTATGCGTCGAAGGGGCGGATGCGGCGGCTTTAAAAAATGGTTTCAGTCGCGGCGAAATTATCGGCGATTCGATGAATTTCACCCGTGATCTGTGTAACGAACCGGCCAATATTTTGCATCCGACCGAAATGGCCAAACGGGCCGAAAAGATGGCCAAGGAAACAGGTTTGAAATGCGAAATCTTAGACGAAGCCAAGATGAAAAAACTCGGAATGGGTTCGCTGCTGAGCGTTTCGCAAGGTTCGGAACAACCGCCGAAAATGATCGTTTTGAAATATGAGCCGAAGAAATCAACCGGCAAGAAAGGCGAGTTGTTAGCCATTGTCGGCAAGGGAGTTTGCTTTGACACCGGCGGAATCTCAATCAAACCGGCCGAGGGGATGGATGCCATGAAACACGATATGACCGGCGGTGGAACGGTCATTGGCACCATGCGGGCGATTGCCATGTTAAAACCTTCGGTTCCGGTGCTGGGCGTCGTGGCGGCGGTTGAAAATATGCCGAGCGGAAAAGCCACCCGACCGGGCGATGTGGTGTACGCCATGACGGGTAAATCCATCGAAGTTTTGAATACCGATGCCGAAGGTCGTTTAATTCTGGCTGATGCAGTTGCCTATGCCGAAAAAGAAGGCGCAACCTCGATTGTGGATATGGCAACTCTGACCGGAGCGGTGATTATTGCCCTCGGCGATTTGAATACCGCGGTCTTGGGCAATGACCAGGATTTGATTAACGACATTATTGCGTCGGGCAAAGAAGTCGGTGAAGATTTTTGGCAGCTTCCGGTTGGCGCAGGTTACAGCAAACAGATCAAATCCGATATTGCCGACATCAAAAATATTGGCGCATCACGGAAAGCCGGAACGATTGCCGGCGCGGTCTTTATTCAGGAATTTGTAGATAAGGCAAAATGGGCTCATCTCGATATTGCCGGTACCGCCTGGGCCGATGACACCAAACCGCACCAGTCAAAAGGTCCGACGGGAGTTTGTATTCGCACTTTGCTTCGGATGATTGAAAAGTCACAATAAGGCAAAATCGTCCTGTTTTTTTATCAAATGGTCAGTAGAAAATAATCTATTGACCATTTTTTATCGAAAAATCATTGACAAGAAAGCGTGAAATCTTGTTAAATCCAAACATAGTTTATGTCTGAAAAAGCTGCCACTCCATCATTACGTCGAAATTTATTAAACCTATTGATAGTAATATCATTTATTTTCTTCGTGTTTGGTTGTTTTTGCCGCCCGGACAGAAAATTTGACTCACCCACTACTCCGACTTCAACTCAGAGCAATAGAAGCGAAAGGGGTGACAATCCTAACTCCCCCAAAAATTCAAATGGCGGAAAAGATGACCAGGGAGATTTTGTAGTTGAATATGCCGCTGTTCAAAATCAACGCTATAAAAATATTGACCAGCAAATCAAAGAAGAAAAACTACTGGAAAATGCGGCCAAACAACTTAATCAAAATTTGAGTCTTCCGTCCAATGTCTATTTACGGACCAAGGATTGTAACGAAACCAACGCGTTTTATGACCCGAACGACAATTCAATCACGATTTGTTACGAACTGATGGATTATTTCTTCAAGCTATTTAAAGCAGCCGGAAAGTCTGACCAGGAGGCTTACGAAAAAATGTTCGATACCACTCGTTTTGTCTTTTTGCACGAGCTCGGACATGCGATGATTGAACTCTATAAACTGCCGATCACCGGTAACGAAGAAGATGCCGCAGACCGGGCTTCGGCCTATATTTGTTTAGAAGAAATCGAAGGCGGAGTCCAATCCGTTCTGGCGGCCGCCGAAGCCTTTGCGATTGAATCCAAAGGTAAAATTCCGAATGGGCGTCAGATGGCTGACGAACATCTCTTGCAAGAACAAAGATTTTATAATAGCTTATGTATGATTTACGGTTCTAACACCACTAAATATGCAAACTTAGTGGGCGGTAAATACTTACCCAAGGAAAGAGCTGTCCGTTGTCCGAGCGAATACGAGCGCACCTCGCAGAGTTGGAAAGAGCTGCTCAGACCGTGGCGCAAAGGATAACTAGGGCAAAATTGAACGCGCCATAAATCCCACCTTTGAAGAATATTTTGATATTGGAATTTTAGATTTTATTTACTAAGGAAACACTATGAAAAATACATTGCAGAAAATAATGTTTGGAAAAGACAAACGATTTAACGGGATTTTGGCAATGCTGGTGGTCGGAGCAATCGCCCTCGGTTGCACCTGCCTCAAAGATTTAAATAAGTCTCAAACCAGTACCCCAACTAACCAAGGGACAAGCCCGCAAAACCCAACCCCGACCAAACAAACCGGGACGATTCCGACCAATAGTAATGGTGAATTGCCGACCGATGCCGACCTTGAGGCAATTGTCCAGGAAACCCTGCAGGATTTTACGACCGGGGTTAGCGATTCTGATTTTTCTACGCTGTATGATAAATCTTCCAAAGGGTTCAAAAAAACCTATACACTTGACACCATTCGAACCAGCTTTATTTCATTTATTAATCAAAAAGCCAGGCTTGTTCCGATTCTTCGCTCAACCGCCTCGATGACTCCGTCTTATGTCGGAAAACCGACAGTTGGGAATGTCAAAGGCTTTAAGACCTTGACCGCCAACGGGTCGTATTCAACCTCTCCCGGCACCAGCTTTGAGTTGCAATATTGGCTTGAGGATCGCCGATGGAAACTCATCGGAATGAGAGTCAGAATGCAATAAAACTTATCATTGAAATGTGACCAAAGGCAGTTTGAAAATGACTGCCTTTTTGCTTTTTTGCTCACACACAGCTAAACTTACTTTCGTTCTAAAAGATAACAATATTTCTAAATCAATTTATGAAAATTCACGAATATCAAGGCAAAGAGCTTTTGAAAAAATATGGGGTCCCGGTTCCTCGGAATATGGTGGCACGCACCCCTCACGAAGCCGAAACCGCGGCTAAAGAGTTGGGAACTGAAGTGGTCGTGGTCAAAGCACAGATTCACGCCGGCGGACGCGGCAAAGGCGGCGGCGTAAAACTGGCTAAATCCCCGGCCGAAGCCAGAGAATTAGCCGAAAAAATACTGGGAATGCAGTTGGTGACGCATCAAACCGGCCCCGAAGGACGCGAAGTAAAAACCCTGCTGATCGAAGAAGGGCTACCGATAGACAAAGAATACTATCTCGGTATTACGCTCGACCGGGTGACGGGGCGAAATACATTTATGGCCTCCAGCGCCGGCGGGATGGACATCGAAAAAGTCGCCGAAGAAACGCCCGAATTGATTTTGAAAGAAACGATTGACCCATCGGTCGGGCTTCGTCCTTTTCAAGCCAGAAAATTAGCCTTCGGACTCGGGATTCCGAATGAACTGATCGGACAAGCCACCAAGTTTATGCTTTCGCTCTATGAAGCCTATGAAAAAATGGATGCTTCATTGGTCGAGATCAATCCGTTCTTACAAACCAAGGATAATCGCTTAATTGCATTGGATGCAAAAGTTACGTTTGACGACAACGCGATGTATCGCCACCCGGATTACGCCGAACTTCGCGATTTGGATGAAGAAGAACCGCTCGAAATCGAAGCCTCAAAATTTGATTTGAACTACATCAAATTAGACGGAAACATTGGTTGTATGGTCAACGGCGCGGGTCTGGCGATGGCCACGATGGACATTATCAAACTGCACGGCGGCGAACCGGCCAACTTTTTGGACGTCGGCGGAGGCGCTTCGCAGGAACGCGTCGAAAATGCTTTTCGGATCCTCCTGGCTGATCCGAATGTCAAAGCCGTGCTCATCAATATTTTCGGCGGTATCGTCCGTTGTGATATGGTCGCCAACGGAGTCGTCGCGGCCGCCAAAAATCTTGGCATTTCGATTCCGATCGTCGCCAGATTAGAAGGCACCAATGTCGAAGAAGGCAAGCGGGTTCTGAGTGAGTCCGGGATTGGAATTATTCCGGCTGACGGAATGAGCGATGCTGCGGCTAAGGTGGTGGCCGCCGCAGCCGGGTAAACATTTTGATAGCAAGTATCCGGGGAAAGACTGAGCAAATAATTTGTCCGGTCTTTTCTTTTTAGTAAGTACCCGTAGGGTTCTTGCAAAGTAGCAAAATTATTCCTTAAATTCGCTGAAAGCGATAAATTTAATAGCGTTGGGAGAATCCCAACGAAGCTATGACGAAGGCAATCGGACGCTGTAAGTGTCCAACAAACCATGAATTATGTTCGTCAATTTCAGCGACGGAATGTTGTTTTCAAACCACGTCGGGATTCTCCCAACGCTATTAAATTAGTCACCTTCGGCGACAAAAAACGATTTTTTTCGACTTTGCAATCGCCATAGTAAGTACCCGAGTAATCCGTTCAAGCTAGATTTTCCCTCATAAACTTGCTAAAATTCTGACAACTTTTATTCCCTCCCGACAAACAAAAAAGGAAAACGGACTGATGAAAAGAATCACTTTAATTTTGCTGATATTTTTGTTTTCAGCAGCGGCCGCCGCTCAGGAAAAGATGCCGAAAGTTGCACGGGAGTTTCGGGCGATGTGGGTAGCCACGGTCGCTAATTTGGATTTTCCGACCAAACGGGATTTATCGGCCGAACAGCAAAAAGCCGAGCTGATAAAACTGCTTGATTTAGCCGTTGAATTAAAAATGAATGCGATAGTTTTTCAAGTTCGTTCAATGGCGGATGCCGTTTATTTGAGCGAAATTGAGCCGTCCAGTCCTTTTTTGACCGGACAGGCGGGAAAGAAATTAGAATTTGACCCGTTAAAATTTTTGCTTGACGAAGCGCATCCGCGCGGGATTTTGGTTCACGCCTGGTTTAATCCGTATCGGGCTACGCATCCTTCGATGACAACCGAATTACCCGAAAATCACGTTTCAAAAAAACACCCGGAATGGCTTCGTTCATATTCCAACTATCAAATGCTGGATCCGGGAATCAAACAGGTCGAAGATTATTTGGTCAGCATCATCAGCGATGTAGTTCAGCGTTATGAGGTGGACGGGATTCATTTTGACGATTATTTTTACCCGTATTTGGATGCCGATCAGAACGATTTCCCCGATTCCGAAACATTTGAAGCCTATAAAAACAGCGGCGGAAAACTTAGTAAGTCCGATTGGAGACGGAAAAACGTTGATGATTTGATTCAAAGAGTTTCGGTTGAAATCAAAAGAATCAAGCCTCAGGTAATGTTCGGAATCAGCCCGTTCGGCATTTGGAAACCCAATGAGTCATTGGGCATTATCGGCACCAGCGGATTTGAAACGCTTTATGCCGATTCGCGAAAATGGCTGCAGGAGGGTTGGGTTGATTATTTGACTCCGCAACTTTATTGGTCAACCACTAAAACCGGGCAACAATTTCCCACGCTTTTGAAATGGTGGCAGTCCGAAAATAAAAAGAAACGGCATCTTTGGGTCGGAATCGCTCCATATAAGGTTGGCGATGAAAAACATCCGGACTTTTCCACCAAGGAAATCGAAACCCAGATCGGAATGACCCGAACTCTGTTAGCCGATAATGCCGGAACGATTCATTTCCGGGCCTTGTCTCTGGCGGCAAATACTGACGGTTTACGGGACGCCTTACGCGATAATATTTATCGTGGTAACGCTTTGATTCCGGCCAGTCCCTGGATTGATTCAACCCTCCCGGGGCAGCCCGAACTTCAACTGACCAAACAAGACAACGGTGATATATTAGCCGGTTGGAAAAATACCGGAGCCAAAGCGGCTTTTCGCTGGATTTTGTATTGGAAAGATGCGCAGGGTTGGAGGCCGACCATTTTATCGCCGAATATTATCAATGCCAACCTCCCTGCTCAGATGAACATCCAAAAACTCGCGATTGCCAGCGTGGATAGACTGGGAAACATTTCCGAGCCAACTATCAAAGCAGTAAAGTGAAAAAAATTCTGAGCAGGTTCACAGCTTGACTCGCTTATTTTTGGCTTTGAGCAAGTAAATATTCGTTGACTTGTTGTAAGTCTTGAAGTTAAGCTAAAGCCGTTATTAAAAACTTAAAATTGCAAAATTATTATTGTTTATTCGATAAACTGTCGCGGCTGATTTTATGAATCCGGAAAGGCTAAAAAAAGTCGAAGAAATCTACCATGCTGTTTTAGATATTTCGCCCCCCGAACGAGCTCAGTTTTTGGTCGAATCTTGCGGCGAAGATGTTGATTTGCGCCGTGAAGTGGAATCTTTGCTGTCGTTTGAAACGAGTTTTGACAGCATAATTGACTCGTCGCCCAAATCGCTGGTCGCCGAACTTTTTTCCAAATCCGATAAATCGCCACTCATCAACCAAACAATCAATCAATATCGAATCATCTCCTTGCTGGGTCAGGGCGGGATGGGCGCGGTTTATTTGGCCCGGGACGCCAAACTTGAGCGCAAAGTCGCAATCAAATTCCTCTCGGAAAAACTGAGCAAAGACCCGAGCCGCTTGAAACGCTTTTTCCAGGAGGCAAAGTCGGCCTCGGCCCTCAATCATCCAAATATCATCACGGTTTTTGAGATCGGCGAATTTAATGGCAAACCGTTTATTGTCAGCGAATTCATTGACGGCAAAACGCTTGGTCAGCATTTGGCTGAGGAAAAATTAACCCTCGACGGAGTCCTCGGATTGGCATCGCAAATCGTCTCAGCCCTTAGTAGTGCGCACCAGGCGGGAATTGTTCATCGTGACATCAAACCCGACAATGTGATGGTTCGGCGCGATGGAATCGTCAAAGTCCTCGATTTCGGACTGGCCAAAACCACTCAGGACTTTACCGACGTTGATACCGAAGCCATCACTCAGGTTAGAAAATTGACAGCAGACGGGATGATTTTGGGAACACCCAACTATATGTCTCCCGAGCAGGCTCGCGGTCAAAAAGTTGATGTGCGCTCCGATATTTTCAGCTTTGGAGTTTTGCTTTACGAAATGATCTCGGGCAAACAGCCATTTAACGGGGTCAATGCGCTCGATACCATCGGCTCAATTTTGAAAGAAGAGCCGCCACCGCTCAGCAAGTTCATTCCTGAAATCCCCGAACGCATCGAGCAGATTGTCAGCAAATCATTACGCAAAGACCGTGAACAGCGCTATCAACAGATCAAAGACCTCATGGTTGACCTCAATGATGCCAAAAAGACGGTTGAATTGGACCTTAGACCACCTCAAAATACGGAGATTATCAGTCCGCAAAATACCGCGCAGACAATGAGTATCGCCACCGCCCGGCGTTTTTCATTAGTTCACGTTTTCGGACTTTTGCTGTTGGTCGCTTTAGCTTTCGGAGCGATTTGGTGGTTTGCACTACGCGGTACTAATCGGCCCACTTCCCTTTTGAATAACGAAGAAATCGTTAATTGGACCAGTTCGCCGGGCGAAGGTTACAGCGTCGGTGCATTTTCGCCCGATGGTAAAATGGTGGCTTTTACCGCAACCAAAACCGGTTCAAAAAATATCTGGATCAAACCCATCGCGGCGGGCGAAGCCATTCAGATTACCAAAGACGAGTTTAGGAACGAACAACCGAGCTTCTCGCCAAGCGGTGATGAACTGGTTTTTTTCTCGACTAAGGGCGGTGAAGCAGGTTTTTGGCGAATTCCGGCTTTTGGCGGCTCAGGCAGGTTGATTGCAACCTTTGATGATGCAGCCAGTCGTTTGCGCGGCTGGGCCAAGAGTAACCAGATCTATTACGAATCGAAAAATGAACTGTTTACTCTGGATGCCAATTCGGGACAAAAAAAGCAAGTCACAAACTTTGTAAGCAAAGGCATAAATGGAAATTCGCTGGTCGTTTCGGCAGACGAAAAAAATGTCGCTTACGTCACCTCCGAAGGTGAAAATTTCCATCTTTGGATCAGTAATTTAGAAGGTGATGCGCCAAAAAAACTATTTACCGGAACCAATTCCATACGGAACGTTATCTGGCATCCTGACCAAAATCGGCTGTTTTATAGTTCAACCGTCAACGGAACTTTCCAGATCTTTGCGACCGATATTTACGCTGCTCAGCCGCAACAGATCTCGTTTTCGGAACAGGACGTTTTTGCAACTGATGTTTCGCCCGACGGGACGAGGATTTTATACGGCTGGGCCAAAGAGGAATCGGATCTGTGGGGCGTTAATCTCAAAGAAAGTAAAGAGTTCACGGTTGCTTCGGATGTCACGTCGGAACTCTGGGCTGATGTCTCGCCCGATGGAAAAACGCTTGTCTATCAATCAATCAAGAACCTGAGCCAGGCCAACAAACTCTTTAACGGGAGTATTTTAACTAAAACTCCCGGCTCACCTGAACAGCCGTCAGTCGTAGCCAAAGACGGATATTTACCCAAATGGTCGCCGGATGGTAAAAAACTCGCTTTTCTGAAAATCATCGAAAAGAAGCATCAGCTCGAAATCGTCAAACAGATCGGCGGTGAACCTAAAACATTGCGCGGAACGGACGTTTCCCCGGTTTCAAATGGACTTTTGCCTTATAACCGCGTTCAAACAAGCGACTTCAGTTGGTCACCCGACAGCAGCAAAATTGCCTATGTTTCTCGTCAGGGCGGAAATAGCAATATTTGGCTGGTCAATGAGGATGGCTCAAATCAGGTTCAAGTGATCGGAAATGATGATTCAAAAATATACGTTTATTGTCCGATCTGGTCGGCTGACGGCAAATATCTCGCATTTACTACCAAAACTCAGAATGCCGAAGGAAAACCGATCTACACTCTTTCGCTCATCGAAATAGAAACTAAAAAAAAGAATGACCCGATTGTGAACGAAACTTCGTTTATTAAGTTGATAGGATGGTCGGCGAACCCAAACGAACTCCTCATAGCCTCGGTCGAAGGTAGTGGTTTCGTTGATTTACAGTCCGAAGTTTCTTTGATAAGCGTCGAAATCGCCACCGGAAAGAGGCGCGAAAGAGGTAGGTTAAAAGACACTTATCATTTTAATATCCATCTTTCTCCCGATAAAAAAACGATCGCCTTTTCGGCTCATCGGGAAGAAAAGGATAATATTTGGATAATGTCTGCGACGGGAGGCGAAGCCAGAAAAATAACCGCCAATAACGATTCACGGCTCTACATTTCGAGTTTGGCGTGGTCGCCCGATAACAATTCGATATTTTTCGGCAAGCAGCTGCGTTTCAGTTTGCTTTCGATGCTGACCAATTTCAAATAAAAGCAGAGGTCTTGGTTTTCGCCCGAGATGGATTAAAACCAAAGACCCGAGTATGTTCAAAAAAGGAGAAGAGAATGATGATAAACAAATCGCTCGTAAAAATGGCGTTGATGACGTTTTCAGTAATACTGGTCTTTAGTCTGGGAACCAAGGCGCAGGATTGCTGCAGTATGACGGATGCCGAATTAGTTGATTTTGTCTATTCCAAATTAAAGCCCAAATATGCCGACCAGTTAGACCATGTGAATGTCAGAATAAAAGACCGGGTCGTGACGATTGAAGGCTGGGTCGCCAAGGACAAAATGAAAATTGACATCGCTAAGCTCCTGATGAAGATAAAATGTTTCAAATCGGTAAACAACTTATTGACAATCGGCATTAGCGGCGGCTGTCCGACCGGAACCAAACCGTGCGGCGGGGCCTGCATTCCCGAAGCCGAAACGTGTAATATTCGCGGAAAAGGGGATTAGATGAGCCCCCCCCCCACGGCTGTTTTCATTTTGATTTTGGACTTCAATTTGCGCGACCAGCCGCGCAAATTGACCGTCCGGTTTCTACCGTCCAATGAATCTTTAGCCTGATTCTAAAACCGCGACGGCAAAAAGCGGCGGAGCAATTTGTTCATATGAACGTCTTTCGAAAACGCAATCTTTTTTTCGGCTTTTTCTTGATGTATTTGGCCGCTCTGCCGGTATTTTCGCAAACGCCGACCCCGACGCCGTTAGTTTCCCAACAGGCAATAAAGGTTAATAAATGTAACGCTCAGGCAGGCTCCGTCGGATCTAACCGGACGTATGGGTTTCGGGAAATGCCGATCATCAGAACTCCGACCGGGGCGGAGGGGAGTGACAAGCCGCGGTGGTATGCTCGTCTTTTCCCCTTTTTAGCTCCCAAAATCAAGTATGACCGGGCAGCTATTCGCAATCTTGATTCTCTGGGTAAAACAGCTCCGATCGGTGAAACTGAACGCTCGATCAAGATTCGTGCGGCAACCGACAAAAAGCTGACATCATTAGCCGAAGAAGGTGCGCGAAAATGGCAGGAGTGGATTACCGCCAATCCCGGTGCGAGCCCTGAAGACAAAAAGAAGACTGAGCTCGAACTACGCTTTCAAGGGATAGCGGCCGCTCAGCTGCCCCGATTTGATTGGCGCGAAAACGGCTTAGATGTCGGCGAGGTCGAAGACCAGGGCTATAACTGCCGGGTCTGTTGGGCGTTCGCCAGTGTTGATGCAATGCAGATAAGCCGCCGGTTGATCACCCTGCGAGCCCAAACTGATTTTAAGGGGAAATATGCGCCGAGTGCGCGCCAGTTGATTAGTTGCCGAAAACCCAATTCTGAGGATCTGTGTGCCGAAAATTGGCATGGTGACACTTTTTCTTATTTTATTTATCAAGGTTTGCCGCTCGGCGGTTCAAGAAAATACAGTGTTGAGAACAAAGATTGGACCTGCGAAGCCGAAAAATATGTCAAAGCCCTGACCTGGGATTATGTCAGTTCATTTCCGGCAAACATTTCAACTCCCGAAGAAATAAAACAGGCGGTCATAACCAACGGCGCGGTGGTGACGGCCTTTAAGCTCGATTACTGTTTCGACCTGTATGGTAACGGCGTCTTCAATGAGGAATTTAACCAGGGCGGTAATCATATCGTTTCGATCATCGGCTGGGATGACGAAAAGGATGGGGGAGCCTGGCTCATTAAAAATTCGTATGGCAAAAAATGGGGCAAAGACGGATTTGGCTGGATGAAATACGGGAGCAACGGAATCGGAAGATTTAGTGCTTTTGTGGTGGCTGACCCGGACGCCGAAGCTGCCCTCGCAGAAAATGAAAAGTAACCAGGATTTTTATGTCAAAATTTACCAAATATTTATCGTCAGCAATTCTGTTGGCCGTTTTCAGTTTTGGATTATTGGCCGATTCATTCGCGCAGGGAAAAATCGTCGCCCGGTTGAACTTTAATCCGAAGGTTAACGGTTTCAACTTTAAGAATTATAAGAATCTTGAAAAGGAAAAAAAGGTTTGGGAAAACGACATCGTAATTGACGATTTGATTCGGATGTTTGGAATTCGGGCAAGTTGTAAAAACGGTGATGCCAAAAACTGTATTCCAAAGGCGGATGCCAGAACCTGGATGGCCAAACAACTCAAGGCAATGAACATCGGCCATTGCGAAGGAATCGGAGTTGCCAGTTTACGGTTTTATCAGGGGATACCATTTAAGAATCGGCGTTCCCCGACCCAGTTCCAGCCCAATGCCTCAGTCCCGTTTAATCTTTCATTGGAACAACAATTACGCAATTACATCTCTTATTATTGGATCACACAGACCTTTGACGAGGTAAGTGAACCGACGGTCGCCACGGCCCGGCTTGGGCCAAGGTCTCGGAGCTGCTCCGTGGGCGGCGGGCGCGCCTCTCGCCGGAGCGGCTCCTGATGTTCCTCCTCCGGCCCGCTGCAAAATACTGGCTAACCGTTGTTGACCATCCTGGGCATCGCGTTTCATCCGGCGAACCAGCATCGAAATGAAAACACCCGAAACCGGAATCACTAACAGAGCAAAAAAGGTCAATTTAGCCGAGATC